>NZ_JBQERO010000009.1:0-141409 GCF_056535125.1 Ruegeria sp. O4
ATTCGTCCGTCCGTTTCAGTCCCATAGTTCGTCTCCTTTGCTGCAATAAATGCTATCAAAGGAGCGGCAGCAAACCGCGACACGTCCATTCCGACCAACAGGATATGTTGTTCCCCCAAGCATGCTTTGGAAACGCTTGATCCATCGCAAAGTCCCCAATCCTGCCAGGCACTAGACTGACCGTCGCATTCAACGATCTGGCAAAAGCTATGAAGAAGAGTTCGCCCATCTTTTTTGCTCTGGTAGTCATCGTGGTTGCTGGCGCGGTTGTTTACTCCGTCATCTCCCAAGACGGCGATCAATTGCCGAGTGGCTTCGTACAGGGTAATGGAAGGATTGAGGCAGAGCAGGTTGAAATTGCGCCAACGATCGCCGGGCGTGTTGCCAAAGTTCTGGCACCTGAAGGCGGCATGGTCGCCGCCGGTGATGTACTTGCCAGGATGGATATAGACGAATTGTCTGCAGCGCTGGACCGGGCAAAAGCCGAGGTCGCCTTGGCGCGCCAGACAAAAGCAGAAGCTGAAGCCTTGGTTCTGCAACGCCAAAGTGAGCAACGTCGGGCGGCGCAGGAACTTGAACGTGCTACAGCGCTACTGACCGGGAACAATATCTCTAAGACAGTTTTTGAGGAACGTGAAACCATCCACCAAGTTGCGTCTGCTGTGTTGGGTGCCGCCAAAGCCCGAGTTGCAACCGCAGAAAGCCGGATTGCCGCTGCAGAAGCCGAGGTGCGCAGGATTGAGGCGCAAATCGAAGACAGTTCCTTGCTGGCACCAATGCCGGGTCGCGTTCTTTATCGATTGGCCGAGCCGGGCGAGGTCGTCGGAGCGGGTGAACCGATCCTGACCCTTCTCAGTCTCGAGAACGTGTATATGGAAGTTTTCCTTCCTGCGCGGGAAGCCGGGCTGTTGCCGATTGGAGCCGAAGCTCGCATCGTGCTTGATGCTTTACCCGAATACGCCACACCTGCATATGTCAGCTTTGTTTCTCCCGAGGCGCAATTCACGCCCAAACAAGTCGAGACTCTGGATGAACGCGAGCAACTGGTCTTTCGTGTCCGCGTTCGTATCCCCCAGGACCTGGTTGAAAGCCGGATTGAACACGTAAAAACGGGCCTGCGCGGCATTGCCGTGATACGGATCGATCCCACCAGCGCATGGCCCGAGGCGCTTGAACAGCCCATCCCGCAAGAGCTGTTCGAATGAATGCCACAGTCGCCTCGTCAGAGTTTCGAATTGCCGGTGTTACACACAGGTATCGAAAACACATCGCGTTGAACTCTGTAACCTTGGACCTTCCAACCGGACAGCTTGTCGGCTTCATTGGCCCAGACGGGGTGGGCAAGTCCACATTGCTTGGGTTGATCACCGGTGCAAAAAAGCTTCAATCCGGATCAATCGACGTTCTGGGCGGAGCGATTGATGAGCCCACTCATCGTAGACGAATATGCCCTGCGATCGCATTCATGCCGCAAGGTTTGGGTCGGAATCTCTATTCAGAACTGTCGGTACGCGAAAATTTGGAGTTCTTCTCGGGCCTTTTCGGACAGGGACACGACGAGCGTGACGCCCGGATCACCGCATTGCTGACAGCGACCGCGCTTGCACCATTTGAGGATCGCCTGATGGGCAGGCTTTCTGGTGGAATGAAACAGAAGCTTGGCCTGTGCTGTGCGTTGATTCATGACCCCAAACTCCTGGTTCTGGATGAGCCAACAACCGGGGTTGATCCGTTGTCGCGTCGACAGTTTTGGGCATTGATCGACGCTATCCGAACGGAAAACCCCAAGCTCTCTGTCCTTGTGTCTACAGCCTATATGGAGGAGGCCGAAGGCTTTGACTGGATCGTCGCGATGGACGCAGGTCGCGTCATCTTTCAGGGTAAACCCGCCGAATTGAAGCGTGCCGATAAGGACTTCGAAACTGCGTACCGACGCTTGCGGGCAGACGAGGCATCTGGTTCAGCGCCGGGTCAATCAATCGTTCGACAGATCAAATCGGATCCCGTGATTACTGCACGCGGGCTGACACGGCGCTTTGGCGATTTCATCGCCGTGAACAACGTTGATTTCTCGATCAATCGCGGAGAGATTTTCGGGTTTCTGGGATCAAACGGATGCGGAAAATCCACGACGATGAAAATGCTGACCGGTTTGCTGCCTGCAAGCTCAGGCGAGGCATTGTTATTCGGCAAACCCGTTGACGCCAGGGATCGAAAGGTGCGCCGCGAGATTGGGTACATGAGTCAGGCGTTTTCATTGTACGGTGAATTGTCAGTGTATCAGAACCTTCAGTTGCACGCCCGGATTTTCGCAATCCCTGACCGCGACGCGCGCATTTCGGAACTGACGGAACGATTCGGACTCGGCACGCATCGTGATACCCTTGCGGCCGCCCTGCCCCTTGGGATCAAACAGCGCCTGTCGCTGGCGGTTGCGATCATCCATCGCCCGCGTGTGCTGATATTGGATGAGCCGACATCCGGAGTGGACCCAGAGGCGCGAGATACGTTTTGGGCCTTGCTCGTCGAGTTGTCCCGACAAGACGCGGTAACGATCTTTGTCTCCACCCATTTCATGGCAGAAGCAGAACGATGTGACCGTGTTTCGTTTATGCACGCAGGCCAGGTCTTGGCAGAAGGCACACCAGCCGAATTGATCGCCGCTGAAAGCGCCGACAGCCTTGAGGCTGCGTTCATCTCAATTCTGGAGGCGGCAGAAAGACCGGCGCCGGTTGAAGCACCGAGAGTTGATTTGGCCACCAATTCCAAACACGTCGGTGGCAGTGTCGGGCGCGCACTGGCCTATACGCGACGCGAGGCCGTCGAGGTGGCGCGCGATCCTGTGCGCCTTGCCTTTGCGTTTCTTGGGTCAGCCATTTTGATGTTGGTTTTCTGCTTTGGCATCACGCTTGACATTGATGAACTGGACTTTGCCGTTCTAGACCTTTCTCAGGGTCCTGAGAGCCGTGCCTATGCAACTGAGTTCGCGGGGTCGTCCTATTTCAAACCCACGCCGCCATTGGAAAGCGCTATGGAAGGCCACAACCGGCTCCAGGCAGGAGACGTTTCACTGGTCTTAGAGTTGCCACCGAACTTCGGTCGTAAGCTGCGCACAGGCGAGCCAACACAGGTCCTCGCGACAGTCGATGGTGCCATTCCGTTCAAAGGCGAGACCGTTGAAGGATATGTCGCGGGACTGCATCAGTCCTTTCTGGACGAACACGCCCGAAAGACGGGGCAACGGGACTTCGAGATTGCCCGGATAGAACCGCGATTTCGCTACAATCAGAGTTTTGAAAGCATTGCAGCAATGGCCCCGGCCATGCCGGCGATTTTGCTTATCATGTTGCCGGCCGTCTTGACGGCGGTCAGTGTCGCGCGTGAGCGTGAGCTGGGATCTGTGGTGAATTTCTACGTAACACCGACAACCCGGCTCGAATTCCTGATTGGTAAGCAAATTCCCTATATTGCAATTGCTTTTGCAAACTTTCTGTTGCTGGCAGCGATGACCATTCTCGTCTTCGGTGTGCCGCTCAAAGGCGATCCCATTCCGCTAGCGGTTGGTGCGTTTTTGTATATCTGGGCAACGACGTCCTATGGATTGCTGATTGCCACAATGACATCCAGCCAGGTGGCAGCGACATTTGCGACAGCCATCGCCTCGGTTGTGCCGACCATCCAGTTCTCGGGCCTGTTGCAGCCCGTTTCCACTTTGGAAGGGGGGGCTCAGTTCATCGGCTCGCTCTGGCCATCTTCCTATTTTCTGCACCTGAACGTCGGCGCGTTCACCAAGGGCTTGGGGTGGGAATCACTTGCCCCGGACATTCTTGCGCTTGCCTGTTTCGGTCCAGTGCTGACACTCGCCGCCGCCCTTTGCCTGCGCGCGCAGGAGAAGTGAATGCAGCGCCTTTTTTGCATATTCTGGCTGGGGTTGAAGGAAATGATGAGCCTGCGCCGCGATTGGGTGATGATGGCCTTGCTGGTCTGGTCATTCACGCTGGCTCCGATCATGGAAGCAACAGGCGTTGCAAGCTCGGTGAATAACGCCTCAATCGCATTTGCAGATGAGGATAACTCTCCACTATCGCGCACCCTTGCCACTGCGTTTTTCCCACCGGAGTTTCAACCGGTCGTGCAAATTGAACCGGGGACCGGCCCAGCGCACATGGATGCCGGGCGGTTTATCTTCATCGTTGCCATTCCTCCAGGTTTTGAAAAAGACCTGCGCGCCAGAAGCACACCAGAGATACAGGTTCTGATAGACGCCACGGCTATGGAGCAGGCAGGTATCGGCGCCAATTACATCACCAGTATATTGAGCGCTGAAATCCATCGCTTTGCAGTTGGTGTTGACCTCGTAGATCCTCCCGCAATCAATGTCATTCTGAGAAGTGCCTTCAACCCAAACAGAGATACGGTGCGTTTTGCGGGCATCGTTGCGCTGATCGGTCAGATCATGTGGCTCACGACCATCCTGACCGGCGCTGCCATGATCCGGGAGAGAGAGCATGGAACAATTGAGCATCTGCTCGCCATGCCTCTAACTCCGCTCGACATTGCGATGGCAAAAATCTGGGCCAATGCGGCCGTTGTTCTGATCGCTGCGGGGTTATCGCTGACTTTTGTCATGCAGGGTTCGTTGGACATTCGCATTGCCGGATCAAAGACACTGTTCCTATTTGGAACCGCACTTTTTCTGTTTACAGCTACGGCGCTTGGGGTATTTCTGGCGACGATCGCGCGCTCAATGGCGCAATTTGCGCTTCTGGTCATGCTGATTGTCCTGCCAATGCTGATGCTGTCCGGAGGGGAAACACCAGTCGAAGGGCAACCAGGCTGGTTGCAAGCCGGAACGCTGTTTCTGCCATCGCGCCACTATATGTCAGCCAGCCAAGCAATTGTTTTCAAAGGTGCTGGAATCGAAACGGTCTGGCCGGAATTCGTTTGGATGGCTGTGTTGGGTCTGGCCCTGTTGATGACAAGTCTGGTTATGTTCAGACGGTCAGTCGCCCAGATGAGTTGATATCAACCGACCGTGTATGTTGTGGACGGGCGTATTGTGAAACGACGGCGCGAATTACCCAGTGAATTTGATCTCGGTTAATGTGAGTGCACCTCTGGGTGTGGTAAAATTAATCACCGTCTTCTTTTCTAGGGAGAGTTCAAATGCCCACAAAATCAGCCGAAATCGAGACACAGGAAGCCCTTACCGACGTGTTGAAATCCATGCAGGGCATGATGTCCATGAACTCCGCGGTGACGCCGCAGATTGAGCAGTTTTGGAAAGCGCAGGACCACCTGCTGAGCGAGGCGGAGGAATACTCCCGCCTCTGGTTCAAGCGCCGCCATGAGGCTGCACGCACCGCGCTGCAAACTGCCCGGGAAGCTACGTTTGGCGACAGCCCAGATCCAAGCAAAACGATGCAAGCCGTCGCCGAATGGCAACGCCATTCCATGGAACGAATGGTGGAAGACGCACGTGAATGGTTCGAAATGGTGTCGCGCTGTGCAAAATACGTAAGCGAAACAGAAGCAGACATCATCGGCGAAAACATGGAAGCTGCCTCCAAGGTCGCAGGCAAAGCCAAAAGCTGAGACCGACTAAACCCGTTTGACGCAGCCTTTCTTCGACGGGCGCGGTGCACTGTAACCCTCCACGTGTCGCTGGCCAAACCGAGCGGCCACGATTGCGGAAGCGCTCTGACAGTTTTTCGTGTGTACCCAAACATGATTGAACATGCAAAGTTGGGACCAAGCGTTCGAGTTTGACGAAGATAAGTGCCCGGTGTTTTGGGCAATCTTTCGCCCCCCTTTCAGTTCCCATCTATCCCGCGCTGAGGTCTGGGACAATTTGGGTCAACGGGACAAACATGCGATAATCTGGTCCGTTTCCGGTCTCCTGCGGGTTCGTTGTGGCATTTGGATAACCAGAGATCGGTCGGTTGGGAACAATTTGGTGTGCGCAGCTGTCAGCTCGCCTGTGGCCAAGGCGTCTTCGATCAGGCACAGGTGTCCCATCAGTATACCTGCGCCGGCCTTCGCCTCCTCTACGGCCAGACTGTAGAGGGAGAATTGAGCACCGCCCTTGGCACTATGCAGGTCATAGCCAGAGTGTTGGGCCCATTTGGTCCAATCTTCGTTCCACACCAGATCGTGCAGCAACGGTACGCCCAGAAAACCGTTTGCGCGGCAAACTTGGTCCTTAAGCGCCGGGGCGCAAACCGGCACGATCTCGTCCGGGCAAACGACCACCTGATTGGCCGTGCCGTCCGGTGGAGCGAAGAAGATTGACAGGTCGAACAGTTCGCGCCCCAGGCTCGGCGGCGCTTCCAGCGCAGTGACGGAAAAACTGATGTCAGGAAATTGAGATCGGATCTGGCGCAGCCTTTTGGGAAGCCAGAGCTGAGCAATGGCCGGTAAAGCAGCGATATGAAAATCTGCATTGGGTTTAAGGTTGCGCAGCGCACGGGCCGCGTCGGCCAATTGGTCAAAAGCCCTGGTAAATTCAGCGACAAGCGACTGCCCCTCGGGCGTGAGTTCTACGCCTTGCGCGTTGCGCCGAAAAAGTGCTGCACCGGCCCAGCCTTCCAGCGTTTTGACGTGTTGCGAGATTGCACCCGGTGTGACGTTCAACTCTTCAGCCGCGGCGACAAAGCTGATGTGGCGCGCCGCTGCCTCAAACGCGCGCATTGCGTTCAGTGGGGGCCCTTTGGGACGTTTTGGGGAAACGCTCATCACCTTAGCCTTAGTTTTTCTACGCCAAGAAATAACAAATCTGCTTTGCGAAGTCACGCAGCAGCAGTCACAGTGCACGAAACAGGAGGATGTCAGATGACACTTGCACATAGAGACTGGGTGCCCACCGCAAGCGAAACATTGGTTCAGAATATCGCGACAAAGACAGCATCGGCATCGTCTGGCGACCTATTGGACCGGATCGCGCATCTGGCAGAGGAAAACCGCCGCATTCACGAGAAAGAGTGTTTCAACCTCAACCCCGCGACCAATGTCATGAACCCCAAGGCCGAGGCGCTTTTGTCGTCGGGCATCGGGTCGCGGCCTTCGCTGGGCTATCCCGGTGACAAATATGAAATGGGGCTGGAAGCAATCGAAGAAATCGAAGTCATCGCGGCCGAGCTTTGTGCAGAGGTCTTTGATGCCCGATTTGCAGAGGTTCGTGTGCCGTCGGGCGCAATTGCAAATCTTTATGGCTTCATGGCGACCTGTAAGCCGGGGGATACAATCATTGCGCCACCCGCAATGATCGGCGGCCATGTGACCCATCATACTGCGGGCTGTGCAGGGCTGTTCGGGCTGCGCACGATCGAGGCACCGGTTAACACAAATGGCTACACAGTCGATCTGGACCAACTGCGCGACCTGGCGCGGGCTGAGCGCCCCAAGCTGATCACGATCGGCGGAAGTCTGAACCTTTTTGAACACCCTGTTGCCGAGGTGCGGGCCATTGCGGACGAAGTTGGAGCGAAAGTCATGTTCGATGCCGCGCATCAGTGCGGGATAATCGCGGGGCGTGCATGGTCGAACCCGTTGAATGAGGGCGCGCATTTCATGACCATGAGCACCTATAAAAGCCTTGGTGGACCAGCAGGTGGATTGATCGTGTCGAATGATGTCGACATTGCCAAATCATTGGATGCAATTGCTTTTCCCGGGATGACAGCCAATTTCGATGCCGCCAAAACGGCCGCGCTTGCGGTTACCATGCTGGATTGGAAAGACTTTGGTCAGGCGTACGCGAACGAGATGATCGCATTGTCAAAAGCACTGGCCGCAGCGTTGGATGCGCAGGGTGTTCGCGTCTTTGAGGGTGCGGAAGGCTTCACCAATTCGCATCAGTTCGCGGTTCTGGCAGAGCCCTATGGCGGAGGGCAGGCGGCATCGAAGAAGCTTCGCGAAAGCGGGTTTCTTGCGTGCGGCATCGGATTGCCTGTCAAGCCGGTTGAAGGGGACTTGAACGGGTTGCGGATTGGCACTCCTGAATTGGTTCGCTGGGGCATGACCTCTCGAGATGCTGATCGCCTCGCCGATTTGATCAGGCGAGGACTGGACGACGCGCCTGTCGCTTCGGAAGTCTCTGCCTGGCGTAGTGAATTCGACACGCTGCATTTCGTGAACTAGGCGCAAGCGGCCACCACATCCGCCCGGTCTGGTGGCTGCTCTTAACTGTTTTCCTGAATTATCGCGTCAATTCTGGCCAATGTAGCAGTGTTGACGGCGACACCTTTTTGACCTGCGGCAAGGCGACATGCACGGCGCCCATCTCCGGGCAGGTGCGCGCCGTCCTGATCTCTGATCGACGCGACCAGATCCGATATTGCGGTTGAAAACAGTCCATTTGACGAAACCGCAGGGTCAATAGCGATGAAGAACTGCCCGGTTTTCGGTGGACCCCCGACCGTACCCGAGAACGGAGAGGCATGCAGCCCAAGAGTAGATCCTGTCAAAGCCGCCGCCATGATTTCAGTCAGCAAAGCGATACCCACACCTTTGTACCCGCCGGATGGGGCCATGCTTCCTTTCAGACCGACATTCGGGTCTGTTGTCGGGTTTCCGTCCGGGTCCAGTGCCCAGCCGACCGGGATGGCCTTGCCTTCTCTGGCGTGTTTCATCACTTCGCTTTTGGCGATGGTGCTGGCGCTCTGATCAATCAGCAAGGCGGGTTGCCCGTCTGGGCCCGGCACCGCAACAGAGAACGGGTTGGTGCCGACAACGGGCTTCGATCCACCCGAAGGTGCAATGGATGCTGGTGCATTGGTGAATCCAAGACCAACCAGACCCGCCTGCGCCAGTCGATACGTGTGATAACCCAACACACCGCAATTGTAGCTGTTGGTGATCGCAAGGGCCGCGATGCCCTGTTCACGAGCCGCCGGGATCAATGCTTCGAAGCCCATTTCAATGGCTGCATGTGCGAACCCGGTCGCAGCGTCTACGCGGATAAGGCCGGGGCGCGGGGTTTCCAGCGCCGGTACTGCCTGACCGTCGACTTTACCGCATTGTACATGTTCACAGTAAATCGGAATGTAAGCCAGACCATGGCTGGCCACCCCATCCGCTTCGGTTGCCGCCGTGGCCACGGCCAAAGGGCGCGCGTTTTCTTCATTTGTGCCAGCGGCAACCAACGCGGTGAAGGACAGCTTTTCGATTTCGGCAAGCGACAGGGTTTGGGTCTCGGTCATCTGATGATCCTTCAGTCATTGTCCGACAGGCCGGAACCAGCGCCAAGCAGTCGGGATTCTTCAGTTGCAGGGGCATATGTACGGTGCGCCATGGAGTTGAGGATCTGCCACGCCTCTGCATTTGGGGCGGCACGGCTTAGCAGGGGGCGACCGTTTTGAATGTGGTCGCCCTCGGTTATCTCAACATGATCAGCGCGGTCCAAATTGCTGTCTGCACAGCTTAGATGAACACCATCAGTTGTCGCAGAATACCCGTCGAAGGTGACTTTTACGGTCGTTCCCAGCTTTTTGGCCCCCGCAGCGACAAAGGGCAGCAACAGCAGCGGTGCTGCGAGATTTGAAATCGCAATGGTGCCTTGGGACAGGACGGTCGGGGAATCCGATATCACAGCTCCAGTCATCAGGGGGCACAGGTCTTGTTCGCCAACCCATACTCCGTTCTGAAGCACAGGAATGTGGCGTTCCAGACAGGGCGCATATTCACGTTTGAGCAGTTGGGCCAGAATAGCGGGCCCGTCGAACCCTTGGGCGCTTAGCCAACGGGTGGCTTTTGCAGCCTCTTCCGCCACGCCCCAGGCATATCCGGCCCCGCGGGTTGCGCGTTTGGCGGTTGCTTCGACTTCGTTCAATGAAAAAGTCATTGCGCAACCTCCGGATAAACCCACAAATCTGCGTTCGCGGTATTTAGCTCATCAGGGTAGGGGGCGCCGGCATACATGCAGATGCGGACCCAGCGATCTGAACGAGGGTCGAAATGCGTCGCGCCAAAGAAGGACAGCTTTGCGCGCAACATATCGATGGGCATCACTTTCGCGCCGATTGTGTTGTCATGAATCTCACCATATGGCGCGATACGGCTGATTTGGGCGCGGCGTACGGTGTGGCGATGCTCGGGGTGGCGCAAAAGAAATTCTGCTATCGGCGCATCATCCGGCCAGTCTTGCAGAGCCCTGAAAGCCATCGCCGCATCACGCGCGGGCGCGAGCGGTTGTTCATAGTCCGCAATTGGTTCTTCAAACCGTTCACCCAGTCTGGGTTCAAGTTTCTCTTCGGAAACGTACCAGGCGCGCGCGCAGTTTTTCGGATCACTCCAATCAAGATCCAGCGCCCAGTCAAAACTGTTCCGGATCAAGGTACGCACCCCTGACACCGGCATTGTTCCATCAATAACCTGTGCAGCCGTGTTTGTGTCCGCCATGCAGCTGGACAGCCCATCCACGACATCTCCGTAAGGCTCAAGGATCAGTGAGGCCAGCAACTCCTGGCCTTCTTCGCTAAGCGCGGTTTCCGACCATCGGATCATGCGATCCCACGGATGGTCTTGTGTCAGGTCGTCTGTAGCCAGAAATACGTCGATCGAATTCAGGTCGTCCTTTAGCGCAGCGAGTTTTTCAACCTGTATCGGGTGTTCGGATTGCCACCACGCGATTGACTGTTTGCTGCGCGCGAAAACGTCGCGAAAGACGCGTGCGTCTTTTTCGGTCGCTGTCTTAATTGACCGCACGCGCGAGATGGCCTGTTCCCGCGCCATGATCCAGTTGTTGAACAGAACGGGATGGTTCACGATGAACGGCGCCATTCCCAGTCCTGTGGAATTTCCGATGCCCAGCCAGCGTGCGATTTCAGGATCAAGCGCGACGGTCTGACCCCCGCCTTTGACCTGCGCCATATATTGCACCAGATCGCGTACAAAAACCCGGGTCAGATAGACTGACAGCATTTCGATCTGGAAGGGACCACTGACCTCATCCCGGTCCGCCGTTTTCTCACGATCCGCAGCGCCGAATTTGCCCGACCCATAAACGGCCGTGGTCCTCATCAGATAGCCGACCTGATAAATCTGTTCCAGGTCCGGTTGCTGGCCCGCAGCCAGACGATCCACCACATGAGCCCAGAGTCGCACGGAACGGTTGGCGCGTGACAGTGACAATTCGGTTTCGCCGACACGCCCTGCCTCTTGCAGCGGCACGTTCTGCGACAGGCGATCAATGTCTTCTGGCGTGGGGATGCCATCGAACAGTGCAAAGGTGGCGTCCCAGGCTTCGGCGATAACCCGGTCTGACCGTTGATCGGCAGGCAGGTCATGGGCAAAGGCGACCAGCGAATAGGCGCGATCGGGGCCTTGCGCGGTATAGACCGCATGGCCGACACCTTTGTCGTCAATTTCAAATGCAGGGCGCGAAAAGCTCCAGTTTTCATCGGCCATGCGGCGTGTCAGTTGCCGCATAAAGCTGAGCCGACATTGATGCAGTGATCCCAGCCGTGACAACCGCATGACCATAGCGGGGTCACGTCTGGCGATCTCTGTCTGCGCGTGTGGTTCCATTTGGTTACCTTTGTGGGACGAAGTTCTCGGCAAAGAACCGATACCAGTTCCTGCCCATGATCCCGGCCACTTCGTCATCGTTCAGGCCGGTCGCGCGTAACCCTTGTTCGATGTTTCCAAAGTCTCGGTTGTCCTGAAACCAGCCCGGCATTGGTGGAAACCCCGGCGCAGAGGCCGAGCCTTCGCCATAGTCGATTTCTTTTGTCCACCGCCCCACACGCATCCATTCAACGATGCTGTCAGGCTGATCCTGGCACAGGTCAGTGCCGATCCCCAGATGACTGGCTCCATATTTGTCCGCAGTGCGGGCGATCATCTCGCAAAAGCTTTCCAGTGTGCAATCTGACTTGTCCTTCAAGTGGTGAGGGTAGACCGAAAAACCCAGCATCCCACCGTTTTCCGTCACGGCGCGGATAACATCATCTCGTTTGTTGCGCAGGGCCGGGGACCATTCGTGCGGATTGGCGTGTGTAATCGCGATGGGCCGGTCCGAGATTTCAGCCGCCTCGATCGTGGACCGGTCTGCCGAATGGCTCATGTCGACCACAAGGCCCACGCGGTTCATCTCTTTGATGACCTGCTTGCCCATGCGGGTGATGCCGGTGTCTTCGGCCTCATAACAACCGGTCGCCAGCAGGGATTGGTTGTTATAGGTCAGTTGCATGAACCGCGCGCCCAGATCGTGCAGGATTCCGACCAGCCCGATATCGTCTTCAATGGGCGAAGGGTTCTGAAATCCGAAAAACACGGCGGTCCGGCCTGTTTCACGGGCTGTGTCGATATCACTGGCCCACCGGCCTTTCATGATCAGATCCGGATATTGCTCGAACCAGCGGTTCCATTTCTCGAAGTTCAGAACCGTTTCGCGGAAATTCTCATGATAAGAGATGGTGACATGGATCGCGTCCACGCCCCCTTCGCGCAGTTGGCGGAAGATCTTTTCCGACCAGTTGGCGTATTGCAGCCCGTCGATCCGCATCAGACCGGGCCTGCGCTGATATAGGCGGTTTTGACGGTTGTATAGAATTCAGCCGCTGCCTTACCCTGTTCGCGCGGCCCGTACGAGCTGTCGCCCCGGCCACCGAATGGTACGTGGTAATCGGTGCCAGCGGTGGGCAGGTTGACCGTCACAACACCGGTGCGCGCGTTGCGGCGGAAATGGTTGGCGCGGGCCAGCGATTTGGTCACGATGCCCGAGGTCAGGCCGAAATTGGTGTCGTTGACCACACTCAGCGCCTCGTCATAGCTGCCGACCTTGATGACGGATGTCAGGGGCGCAAACATTTCTTCGCGGTTGATGCGCATGTCGTTGGTGGTGTTCAGGAAGACGCCCGGCGACATGTAGAACCCGTCATGGGGCATCTCCAGACGCTGACCGCCGCAGGCCAGCTCGGCCCCTTCGGATTTGCCCAGGTCGACATAGGCAAGGTTTTCATTCAACTGCTGCTGGCTGACGACGGGGCCCATCTGCACGCCTGCTTCCAGCGCGTGACCCACTTTCATTGCCTGCGCTCCGGCAACCAGTTTCTCGACAAAGGCATCGTGGATGCCCGCGTGAACCACCAGCCGCGATGAGGCGGTGCATTTTTGACCGGTACCGCCAAAGGCCCCGCCCAGCGCCAGAGTTACTGCCAGATCCAGATCGGCGTCGTCCATCACGGCCAGCGCGTTTTTGGACCCCATTTCCATTTGCACCTTGGTCAGGTTCTGGATCGCCGCGGCGGCGATGCCTTTGCCCACGGGCACAGACCCGGTGAAGGAAATCGCATTGACCTTGGGGCTTTCCACCAGACGTTGCCCGACCGAACGGCCCGAGCCCATCACAAGGCTGAACAAACCTTTCGGGATATCCTGACGTTCGATGATTTCAGTCAGGGCCACAGCCGAGGCGGGTGTGATGTTGGCGGGTTTCCACACCACCGCGTTGCCATAGCACAGCGCCGGGGCAATCTTCCACGAGGCGGTTGCAGTGGGGAAGTTCCACGGACTGATGATCGCAACTACGCCAACAGCTTCGCGGCGCACATCCACTTCGATATCGGGGCGCACGGAATCGGCGTTTTCACCGATCTGGCGCAGACACTCGGCGGCGTAATACGTGAAGAACTGACCGGCGCGGTAAACCTCGCCCTTGCCTTCGGCCAGCGGCTTGCCTTCTTCGCGGCTGAGCAGAGTGCCGAGTTCCTCGGCGCGGGCCATCAACTCGTTGCCGATGGCGTTCAGGACGGCCTGTTTTCGCTCCAGCCCGTAGGCAGCCCATTCGGCCTGCGCGACGCGCGCCTGATCCAGCGTCGCCTCAAGCTGATCGGCGCTGGCCTGTGTGAACATGCCAACCAGATCGCTTAGATCCGAAGGATTGCGGTTTTCAATTTCGCTTTCGCCCGCCAGCCATTCGCCGGCAATCAGGTTCAGTTTGGTCACGTCAGGCCCCAAATTCGCAAATTTCGATTTGGGCCAGGATGGAACTTTCGGCTAACATCAGTCAAACTCAAATAACTTTAGGAAGCTTCAGAAAGTTTGAAGTATGGCGATGAAAGTCGAGATGCTGCGGTGTTTTTGTACCGTGGCCCAAACCGGAAACCTTGCCGAGGCTGCCAGCCGTCTGGGTCGGACACAATCCGCCGTCTCAATGATGCTGAAGCAGTTTGAAGATCACTTGGGCAAGAAACTGTTTGAAGGTGAACGGAAAAATCACCTGTCGCCGCTGGGTCAGCAGGTTCTGGACCTTGCTCTCAAACAGGTGCGCGATTTTGATCAGACTGTTCAGAACATAGAAATGGCGGCGCAGGCGGAACATGGGTTGATCCGTATCGTATCCGTGCCGTCGGTGGGGGCCTTGGTCTTTCCCGCCTTGCTGGGACATATGACATCACGCTTTCCGGGGTTGAAGATCGAGTTGCGAGACGGGGATTCGCAACATGTTCTGGACGCCGTTGCCGGGGACAAGGCGGATATCGGCATTGCATCTGGCCATCATCCCCTGAATGGGGTCAGTGCCGAGCCGCTTTTTCAGGATCGTTTTGGACTGGTTGCAGCATCCGATCATCCGCTTATGACACGGGCCAAACCGCCCGAAATCTGTGACCTGATGGCGGCACCCTTCGTGCGAAACGCCTTGTGCGACATTATTGAATCCTCCTCGTTCAAAAAGATTCTGGACCGGGCCGAGGTCAGCATTCACAACACGCACTCGCTGATCACAACGGTCAGGGCAGGCGAGTGGATCACGGTCCTGCCGCAGACCGTCGCGCAATTCATCCCGGATGCGGTCGCCTTTCGCCCGATTTCAGATTTGCCAGACAAGCGAGAGGTATATCTTTACCGCCGGGAAAGAGCCCGCTTCCGCGAGATCACCCAGACGTGCTGTTCGTATGTCCTGACGAGCGGATTTGGAAATGCTGGCTTGGTACAAGAACGAGTACCGGATTAACCCTGCTCAAAATCACAAATTAATTTGGTTTTAGCAGACTCGAAGCGGTGCACATGCTAGGTTCCAGGATGAAGCGGGGGACTTCAGAGGGGCAACATGTCTCAGGACCTGAGGGGCTGGCTGAGCGCAATTGGATTAAACGAGTACGCGCAGGCCTTCGCAGACAACAAAATCGATTTCTCCATCCTGCCAGATTTGACGGCCGAGGATTTGATCGAAATCGGGGTGACGGCTGTCGGTGATCGGCGGCGGCTACTGCGCGCCATTGAACAGATTGATGCCAGCCAAACATCAGCAGAGCCTGAACCTGCCGCGCAGCTCGAGCCCGCGCGCCGACAGGTTACAGTGATGTTTGCCGATCTGACCGCATTCACGAAACTATCCAGCGAGCTGGATGCAGAAGATCTGCATGCGCTGCTGAATCAATTCTTCAGCAAAGTGGACAATGTCGTCGAAAAGTATGGTGGTCGTATAGACAAGCATATCGGTGATGCGGTCATGGCCGTTTTCGGAGCGCCGATTTCACATACCAATGACACCGAAAGGGCGGCGCGTGCTGCTGCCGAGATACATGCAGTTCTACCGACCTTGTCGCCGCCGCTTTCCTGCCACATCGGTATTGCGTCAGGTCAGGTCATTGCCAGTACGACCGGAAGTCAGTCGCATACGGAATACACCGTTACAGGGGATGGGGTGAATCTGGCGTCCCGCCTTACGGATATTTCCGCTGGGGGTGAGACTCTGGTTTCACATGACATTCAGCGCGCGTTGGGGCCGCTTTTCGTGGGCGAATCCATTGGTGTGAAGGTCATCAAAGGGCTGAATGATCCTGTCGAAGTTTGGCGTCTGGATCGATTGGCCCGGAACATTCGCACACGGCGTCACAAATTCATCGGGCGCGAGCGGGAGCTGTCGGTGTTCTCGGCCACATTCGACCGATGCAAACGCCACGGCAAGGGTGAAGTCCATGTGATTCTGGGTGAGCCCGGGATCGGGAAAACCCATTTGTCCGAGCAAGTCGCTGAACTGGCATCCGGCGAGTCCTACACGATCCACAACGGTGTCGTTATGGATTTCGGCGCGCGCGAAGGGCATTCGGCCATTCAGATGGTCGCCCGCAGCATTCTGGGTCTTGACCCGTCGGATGGCGCGGAAACAGTTGCCGCAGCGGCTAGGGACGCAATCGCCAGGGGCTGGGTCAGCCCCCCGAACGCCGCGCACCTCAATGCGCTGCTTGAGCTGGAGCAGGATTCGGGTCTGGCTGAGGTGTTTGCGGTGATGGACAATAAAACCCGCCTGCGCGGACGGCGGCAGGTCATTGAAGAGTTGCTGTCGGCCAGCAGCCAGGAAGCCCCCTTGCTGATCCAGATCGAGGACATCCACTGGGCCTCGCCCGAGATCCTGATGACCTGCTCTCATATAGCGGCGGCAACGCGGAATATCCCTTGCGTGTTGATGATGACAAGCCGGGCCGAAGGCGATCCGATTGACCGGGACTGGCAAATGGCAACCGATGGCGCGCTGGTGTCCAAGATGGAACTGGCGCCGATGGGGGAAGAACAGGCCAGACTGTTGGTCGAAGAATTCACGGCCATCGACCCCGAGTTGCTGGACACCTGTGTCAAACGCGCCGGGGGCAATCCGCTGTTTCTTGAACAGTTGTTGCGCAATACGGATGTACTTACCCAACAAAGCGTGCCCGGCAGTATTCAGGGGATCGTTCAGTCCCGACTGGATGCACTTGATCGAACCAGCCGCGCCGCCATTCAGGCAGCATCGGTATTGGGGCAGCGGTTCTCGCCAGAAGTTCTGAACTTCATTCTGGGTGAAGGGCATCTGGATACGACCAGCCTGATCCGATCCGCGCTGGTCCGAGAGGCAGGGCCTGACCTCATGTTCGCCCACGCGCTGATCCGGGATGGATCCTATGCGACGTTGGTCAAATCCGAGCGCGCGCGCCTGCACAGGCAGGCCGCCAAGTGGTTCGAGGATCGCGATGCGACCCTGTGCGCACAGCATCTGGACCGGGCCGGGGCGAATAACGCCGCGCAGGCGTATCTGGAGGCGGCAGACAAACTGATCCAGGCCTTCAGATTCGACGATGCCAGCCCATTGATCGAACGCGCCCTGGAACTGCCGTCCCCTGCAGGTGTCCGGTTCGACCTGCTGTGCGCTCGTGCTGAGACGCACAGGCTTCAGGGTCTGTCCGGCGACGCACTGCGTGAATTTCGGGAAGCTGCCCGGGTTGCCGAAACCGATGAGCAAATCAGCCGCGCGCATATCGGGCTGGCGCAGGCCGCACGGCAAGCCAGCCTGTATCAGGATGCCCTGGAGGCACTCGATATGGCTGAATCCGCCGCCGAGCGTTGCGGGTCAGAGCGGGATGTGGCTCAGATCAGCTACGTGCGCGGTAATGTTTATTTCCCTCTGGGCCGGGACAAGGAAGCGCTGAGCGCCAATGAACGCGCCCTGACGCTTGCCCGCAAACTTGGCTCTGCCCGCCTTGAGGTAGGGGCGCTAAGCGGATTTGGTGATGCAAACTTCATGAAAGCCACCATGAAGACAGCGACAGGCTTTTATACGCAGGCTGTTGAGCGGGCGCGCGAAAAAGGGCTGGTCCGCGATCTGGCTGCCAATCTGCACAATCTCAGCGTCGCGCGCAGTTACACCGGGGACGTCGCACAGGGCAAGGCGGACGCCATTGAGGCTATTGAAATCTCGCAAAAGTACTTTGCCTTTGTTCCGGAATGCGTTGCACAGACCTGCCTGGGCGTGGCCGAGACCTTTCTGGGCAACCTTGATCAGGCGCTGGACGCGTTCATTGTTTCAGCCGAAATTGCGGAACGCGTCGGGGCAAAACGTCTTGAGGCGCAGGCCCTTGAACACCTGGCGCGAACACAGGTTTATACCGGACAGTCAGACCGCGCGCGTACGACTGGGCGTCGCGCGGTTGAAATCGCGCTTGAACATGGGCGGAACTTTGTAGGGCCCAAGGCTCTGTCGGCTCTGGCAATGGCCGAGACCAACCCTGATGAGCAAACGCGCTTGTTGAACCTGGGGTCTGAAATCATTGCCGAGGGATGTGTGGGGCACAGTCACCTGCACTTTTACTCGGATGCCAGCGCCGTCATGCTGGCGCGCGGCGATTGGGACGCAGCAATTGAATATGCGGATGGGCTTGCAGCCTTCACGACTACCGAGCCTTTGCCAATGGTCGATTTATCCATTTGTCAAACACGACTTTTGGCTGAAAGCGGACAGCAGAACACTCCGCCAATACAACACGGGGGGTATGCCGATCTGACAACGCAGTTTGCCGCTATGGGTATCACGCAATCCCTTCTGGGTTCAGTGGGGTTTCTGGCTGATTAGGTGACACGGCAGGAGGCTGAATGAGCGTTGAAAGAAAGGTGTGGCTGATTTCTGGCTTGTTGACCCTTGGGCTTGGGGGTCTCTTGCTCAAACTTTGGATCGAACTGAATCATTTTGAGGGTGATCCCACTCAACTTCCGGATCAGGCATCAGTGGACGCATATCTGGAAAAACTGGATGCCGTGCCGGATTACCGCGTTAAAACGGGGATCTTCTTAAAATCATTCAGCTTTCTTGGTGCCAGCGACGTGCAGGTCACCGGTTACGTCTGGCAGCGCTACATCACAGGTGTTCATGATGAGATCCGTCCGGCCGAGGGTGAGATCGGTTTTCTTCTGCCGGAAGCGGTCGATACAGCAAACGGCCTGATCGAAGAGGCCTATCGGCTGCCGCAACAAGATGGGTTGCTGATCGGGTGGTATTTTGAACAAACCCTTCGGCAGAGTTTTGACTACACCCGCTACCCCTTTGATCACAAAACGGTCTGGGTGCGCTTCTGGCCCGCATCTTTTGACATCAATGTTGCGCTGGTTCCTGACTTTGAGGCTTATTCCGCGACCGGTCCGGATGATATTTTCGGCATCGACAGTCAGATCGTGATGGGTACGTGGGAACGTGAGAACACCTATTTCGACTATAAGTTGTCAAGCCTGGATACGACGTTGGGCATCGCTCAGAACGCCTATCAAACCAACATGCCCGAGCTGCATTATAACTTTGTCATCAAACGCAATTTCGCAAACGCGTTCATCGTGCACATGGTCCCGCTGCTTGTCGTGACAATGCTGCTGTTTGGGGCGCTGATGACCGTCACGCGCCGCGAGGGGCTGGCCGATCGGCATGACTTCAGCACGTCCAGTGTAATCGGAACCTGCTCGGTTCTGTTTTTCGTGATCCTGTTGGCCCATGTGCAGCTGCGTGAAGGGTTCGCAGGTTCTCCTGTGATCTATATGGAGTCGTTCTTTTTCCTGATGTACTTCATGCTGCTGGCAGTTTCGGTCAATACATACCTGTTTGCGTCCGACGTTGAGACGTCGTTGCGGATCATCCACTATCGGGACAACCTTATTCCCAAGGCCGGGTTCTGGCCGTTCGTCCTGCTTTGTATGGTGGTGATCACGGCCTATAATCTCAGTTCCAAGGAAAGCCCGAAACCGCCACCAGTCAGCACAGTGGAAAACTAGATAGCCGGCTCGAATCCGGGCTTGGGTTCACCCTGCGCCATATCCAGCGTGTAGTCGCTGATGACATCTGATTTGCCGTCACGCCAGTTTTGCATGTACTTTTCAGGATCGGCGATCACATAGGCGTAGGCGGGTTTCATCACGCCATCCAAGATCACGTTGATCTTTTTGCGGATATAGACGTTCTTGGACGAGCCCGGACCATGATAACCTTCCAGCTTGTCCAGCTCGTGCAGGCCCGATTCCGTCACTCGGTAAACCTCTCCGCTTACTTGTTTGCCCATGCCCTGCTGATCGACAAGGGTCGCCATTCGGTGCAGGAAGCCACAGTTCGGATTGTCGCAGTACGGTTCATTTGGAACGATCAGGGGCATTGGTTGCCGCGTGCGGGCAGGCCCGACGAAGTCATTCAAGACCCGGCTGTGTGCCTCATGGTTCGGGAACCCCTGTTTCAGGGAGCCGTATGTGAAATACAGATAGGTGGGTTCCTGAACGGCAATAAAGGTTTCGTCACGGCCCTGTTCCGCGTTTTTTATCTTAAGATTGTGATCCTGCGCCCAAGCATCCAGCATGGTCCGGATTTCGGGTGCGATATCCACGCCCTGAACAAATTCAATGCACGAGGTTGCATCCATGCCTTTGGCGCGCAACAGGATGTCGACCATCCTTGGGGCTTTGTTCATCACAGCCACATGCAATGCCGTGAAACCGTGATCGTTGACGATATTGACGTCGATATCGCGGTCAATCAAATCCTGTGCCGCTTCATAGTCTGGCTTGCCCAGATCGTGACCGCCTTCGTTCAACTCTCCTTCGCCACCGGCCGCATAATGCAGCAATGAATCGCCGTGGGCCTCGTCCACGATATTGATGCCCACGACACCTTCATCGATGGCGCGGAACACACGTTTCCATTCATTGATATCATCAGCGGCGGCAGCCTCTCGGGCCCATTTGCACACGCGGTATTTTTGGTCGTCCAGTTCTTCGAACGCTTCGCCCAATGCTTCCATGATCTGGTCAGGTGTGGCCATCATGCCAATCCCCATCCGACCGTTTGACAGCCGGCCTTCCCGGGGACCTATGAAATCAATGCCCAGCGTCTTCAGTCTTGCGACATTGTTCTGGGTGGTGATGTTGTTCCACATATTCGTGTTACAGGCCGGGCACAGGATCACGGGCTTCTTCTGGTACTGCCACGCCACAAAGACCGAGGTCAGAAGGTTATCGGCGATCCCGTTTGCCACTTTGCCCATGGTGTTGCAGGTGATAGGAGCGACGATCACGCAATCGGCCCAGTCGCATAGCGCCAGATGAGACGCTCGCACCGGCATGTCGAATTCCATGTAACGGAAGTTCCATTCATCATCGTCGCGGTAGTAGTCGTTATGGGTGATCTTGGCGTCGATCCGTTCAGCGCCGAAGTCCCGAAAGAACTTCTCGGCCGAAGTGGAAGGGATCAGTTTGACATTGTGTCCGGCGTCGACGATGCGCTCAACCAGTTCGGGGATCTTGTCTGCCGCTGATGATCCGCAGGCACAAAGCAGCACGTTGCGTTTGCCGCTGCTTACCTGGTTCATCACACCTTTGGGATAGCCGAACATGTTCTTGTTCAGGCTGGGCGTCTCTTCAAGCTTGGAAACGGGAAGACCCGCTTCGATCATGCGGTCCTGAAGGTGACCCGCCTTGATCATGTCCACAATGTCTTCCAGCTTTTCGCCTTTGCTGATGCATTGGCCTTGGAAAAACAGGTAGGGAACTTTGGGTTTTTCACCTAAAGATATCAGCTGACGTCGCATCTTTATCGCGTTGGGGTCGCGACCGCCCACATCTACCTGCTTTACGCTGGTCGCACCGATGTTCGAAAGAACACTTCTGAGCATGTAGGACCACGGGTCTTCATCTTCATAAAACAGAACCATGGGGTTGTTCCGGATAATGCTGGCGACATCCCCGGGATCTTCGGGCGGCTCAACTGTTTCGATCACCAGCAAAGCCGGGTCCTCCAGATCGCGCAGGCCGCGGAAGATGTTGCCACGAGGGGCTTGCCAGACCTGTGACGTTGCGGGGCTCATGTCGACGATCGTCACAAGGTCGGTTGCTTCATCATATGCGATACACAGGCACCAGAATTCTTCGAGCAACGCGGTTTCCCGGTAAACGTTTACCGGCGGGCGGATGGCTTCGATCCCGGTTACCCGATTAAAGTCGATATTGATCATCAGGTGACGGTCCGTGTTGGCGTCCAGGCCCTGTAGTTGCATCTTGAACCAGTCTTCGGGGGTAAGGATCGATGTGTCCTCGCGCGTTCCGAAACTGCGAAGTGAACTGCTCAGGTGTATGTTTTCAGCCGCGTTCAGATATTTCTGGGCCATGTTGTGCATGTCCGCGGCCGTGGCCACCCGTGAGACAACATCCGTGAAAGAGGCTTCGGTGGCCCGCAGCAGCTCGTCTTCGTCCACCTTGTCATCGCCGTGAATGGCCAGGCTTTCCACCAACACACCTAAGGAGTTCATGTTCGGAGTGGCGCGGCGGAACAGGTTGCGCCGTTTCTTGGGGTCTTTTGCCAGATAGAGCGTGCTGTCGACATAGTTGCATCGTTGCTTGAATGTCTTCAGATGCGTCTTGACCGCGGCACGCGCCGAGAAGCGCAGAATGCCACGCGACCGCATCGAGGTTCCGTCACGGTCCGACATCGCCTTCCAAAGCCGGTCTGCGGTTGTAACCCAAAGCTTGCCGTATTTCTCAGGATGTACGTCCATCATGTGCACCAGCCCAGTGCTTGGGTTGCACTTGGCGATTACGGCAAAATGCCCGCCCGGCATATTCGCTTTGCCATGGGCGACGCCGACCTGAAAATTCGCCACCAGAATATCATTGTCACCACCCAGCCGGTTGGATTCGTCAATCGCATCCAGCAACAGCTGCACGTTTGTCGTGTCCTCGTCCATGAAATAGGCCTGAACCTGAACACTGTCCCGCAAGCCCTGCGAATGAATGTAGGTACAGGCGACGTCAAACAGCTCACCCAGTGAGATACCGTCATTGACGACGAAAGACGAAGGCAGCGCGCATTCACGGAAAATGTCGTTCACTTCGCAACTGAAGCCCAACGCGGACATGCTGAGGGCGGCAGCCGTCACGCTGCAACAATTGATCGGCTGCTGGAAGTTCTGCAATTGAACACTGACCAGATCGCCGAACATCGTGGCGAAGCAGGGTTGCCGGATTTCCTCTGGTATCTGACGCCAGTTCTCGCTGGACAGAAAAGCCACCCGCGATCCGTCCAGCGCGAGCGCTTCGAGGCTGACGGGAATGTCTGATATCTGAAGGTGCTCTTCATAGAAATAGTCACCGACATCCGCGCTGGCCAAAGGATTACCGTTCTGCCGCAGCTGAACCACACCGCGCAGAACAACATACATGCCGCTTGCTGGCAGAACCGTGTTGTCGGTCACCTCGATACATTCGAAATGACGGTTGATGACTGACGGGTCGGCAATCTTGGCCTCGCCCGGCAGAACCTTGTATATCAGGTTCCAGTCTGCGTCATTTGGGATATATGATCTGGATGTTTCAATTTGATCTATAAGCACAACTGTTCCCCCCGGAGTTGCGTTTCAAATGTCTAATTGCGGCCAGCAGGGGCTTTCGGGTTTTCGATGCGCAGATACCCGTCATTCAGAATTAAGGACGCGTCTGTTTTTGCCTTTCACTGGCCAGGGCCGGCCTGCCAAAGAGAAAAAGTATAAGCAAATTGGCCCAATTGGCTGCACAGTATCCGATTTTTGAATAAAAATCACGATGGCAGTGATGTTGGGTTTTAGGCTGTCCTTTCCGACAGGCAAATATGCGGTGCACCCAATGCAGCAAAGGGGGCCGAAAAGCTGTCGGATGTCAGGCTGACTTTCCGTTTAGTCGGCGAACAGGTAGTCCAGCCGCATCACCGCGTCGGCCTTTTCTTTGTCCACCCCAAGAAATTCGGATATGACAGCTATGTTTTCGGCGCGCTGGGCGGTTTCCCGCAGTCGCAGGTAATTGTCCAAACCGGCGGCGCGGATTTGTTGGGACTCGTAACTCAGGTCGTTGCGAAGTGTCGGCAGCAGATGGGAAACAGTCTCAACCGGGCTGTTGTCACCCGCCAATCCGACGCGCCGCGCGTGGCCAATCAGGTATTCGTCCGAGTATTCGCATTCGACCTCAAGCACATGGGTTTTGGCCTGATCACCGCTGAAATCCTGAACAACGTCCAGATTGGCCGGGTCGAGGCACAGAACCAACTGGTCTGATCCGAAACTTTCGAAAAGCATTCGTACAACAGCCCGCCGATGGCGCGAGCGCTTGGTCAGCGTCGTTTCAATACCACCCAGATCAGGCAGTTGAGTTTCCTCTTCGTTAAACAGGTATTCGACGCAGGGGATATCTGTTTCAGACGCGATCTGATCGACCAGCCTTTTGGCGACATGCCACTTCTTGCACACGATCACAAACAGCTCTCGGTCGGGGCCCAGAACACTTCCGGCCTCCCAGAAACGTTGCCCGAACCGGCGCCCGATGCGCCCCCGGCCGGCCAGAAACGCATACAGACTGCGCCCCTCGTTCGAGATGGAAAAGTCGATGCCCTCACTCGCGTAAAGTGAGCCGAGACGCTCTTTCAGCTCATGCGCCTCTGGGCTGATCTTGCGGGCAAACAAATAGTCCTGACCCAGAAGCATGTCATAGTGATCGTTGTAGAACGTGACGGGCATTCCATAATCCGAAAACATCAGAAATGTCGGAGTACGGTTTTCGATCTCACCCTTCGGGATCAGATGGCGTACCAGCGTTTGAAAGAAGGTTTCATCGGGTATCCAGGTGGTCGCAAAAAACCGGATCACGTCCCTGCGCTGTCGCAGGAAGTCCAGAATCATTTCGACCGTTCGGCGGCGCAGACACCACCATTGGCTGCCGATCATCACTTGAACGTCTTCGGGAATTCGCCGCGTCAGCCCGAAACGCTTCTGCGTTTCATAGGCAGCGTAGAACAGTTTCGGCTGGGTGCGTTCATTGAAATAATGGCGATAGATCAGCCGGTCTTCTTTCATGCCGGTCTTGATCCAGTCGCTTTCGAAAAAGTCGTGGCTTTCGATGAAATCCTTGTCGTGATCATCCAGAAATCGATGGGTGTATTCTGCCGTTTTGATCGCCATGCAATCACCGGACAGCATGTAAAAATGCGTGGCGCGGGGGAAGGTTTCGACGGCGGCCTGCAAGGCGTTCAGCGTGGCCTGCACCAGCGACCACTCTCCCCAGCCGCATTTGATGCGCCTTTTTGCAAAGGTCACGTTCGGATTTTGAGCCAGCGCGGAACGGATGCGCCCGTAAGCTTCGGGGCTGGCGCTGGCGTCAAAGTGGATCGCCATGCAATCGCCCGCAGCGGTCAGCTGTTCAGCCTGTGCAATGATTGCATCAGGGTCCTTATGGCATAGCAATATATAAGCAATCTTCGCCATCGAGGTTAGGTAATTTCCGTTTCTGCCCGGTTTCAACCGTGATACTGAGGATGAGCGATTGAATAAACAGAATAATTTTGGTTCCTTGTTATCAAAAGCTGGCATATCGGTTTGAGACCAGACCAGCGTAGGAGGCACAGCAGATGGGTTTTCCCGGTACCTGGATGACCGAGAGCGAAAGCATGGTGTACCGCGTCGTGCCCAAATGCGCCTGCTCGACCATTGGGCAGATCATGTATTATTCGGATCACGGCCAGTTCTTTGACGGTGACATCCATGACGCCAAGGATGGCATGCACAAATGGGCCTTTGATCAGAGCCAGGATCTGATTTCCAAAAATGTGCGCGATCATGCTTCGTATTCCTTTACCTGTGTGCGCAACCCATACACGCGTATTCTGAGCTCGTTTTTCGACAAGATCTGCGGGATTCAGCGCAACGGCAAACGGTATCGTGGCAATCTGGTGCCGACGCTGATCTACAATTACGGGATCGAGGTGGGCGGTGACGATGGCAAGGGAGAGTTTGACCAAATCGCCAGCTTTCGCCGGTTCCTGCTGTTTGCGCGGGATACCATCCGCTGGCGACGCCCGATGGACCCGGACATTCACTGGTCGGCCATGTCTGGTCACGTGTCGACCTTCATCGTGAACGGTGGCCGTTATGATCGGATCTTCTGGACCGAAGCGTTCAACGACGGGATGCAGGGTGTCTTGGACAATACCAAGCTGAAGCATTCAGTTTCGCTGTCCGAAATACCCCGGTTCAACGAATCCGAAGGCCATGGCCCCAAGCGCGCACATCCGGTCGAGGATTATTTCGACGACCTGTCGATGCATCTGGTCTATGAGATCTACAAGCAGGATTTCGAGTTGTTCAAATACGATTTCGAAAACCCGGCCAACAAGATGCCGATCGGCGAAATCGATCTGGACGAAATTCACGCCAAGCTGGGCGATTGATCTTAAGGCTGGATGCCTCGTCCTCTGTCAACGTTTCTTGCGAAACATCTGCTCTGGTTGGCCCGAGAGCGCCTGTGCATGATCGGCTTACCGGTCCGCCACGTCAGCAGACCGATAATGCATAGGTTTAGACCTGACGCACGGCTCCTTTTGCCGCGCTGGTGGTCAGCTTGGCATAGGCCTTCAGCGCGGTAGACACCTTGCGTTTGCGCGGCGCAGCAGGCACCCAGCCTTTTACGTCCTGTGCTTCGCGCCGGGCGGCAAGCTCTTCATCTGACACGGCCAGATTGATCGAGCGGTTGGGGATGTCGATTTCAATCGTGTCGCCATTCTGGACCAGGCCAATCTCTCCGCCTTCAGCCGCCTCGGGCGAGACATGGCCGATCGACAGACCGGATGTTCCGCCCGAAAACCGCCCGTCGGTTAGCAGGGCGCAGGCTTTGCCCAGACCCTTCGATTTCAGATAGGATGTCGGGTACAGCATTTCCTGCATCCCCGGACCGCCACGCGGGCCTTCATAGCGGATCACCACCACGTCGCCCTCTTTCACCTTGCCAGTGAGAATATCGCTGACTGCCTGATCCTGGCTTTCGCACACGTAAGCCGAGCCAGTGAATTGCAGGATATTGGCATCCACACCAGCGGTTTTCACGATGCAGCCGTCGCGGGCGATGTTACCGAACAGAACCGCCAGACCACCGTCCTGACTGAACGCGTGTTCCTTGGACCGGATCACGCCGCCCTTGCGATCAGTGTCCAGTTCCTTGAACCGGTTCGACTGGCTGAACGCCTGTGTGGTGCGCACACCGCCGGGGGCGGCCTTGAACAGTTCCTGTGCCTTGGGGTTGTTGGCGATGGTGATGTCCCAGTTGGCAATCGCCTCTCCCATCGTGGCCGAATGCACGGTGCTGCATTCGTTGTGCAGCAGGCCCGCACGGCTGAGCTCACCCAGGATCGAGAAGATACCACCGGCACGGTGGACGTCTTCCATATGCACATTTTCGGTGTTGGGCGCGACTTTGCAGAGGCAGGGAACACGACGGCTGAGGCGGTCCATATCGGCCATGGTGAAGTCAACTTCACCCTCATGCGCGATGGCCAGCAGGTGCAGCACCGTGTTGGTCGATCCACCCATGGCGATATCAAGGCTCATGGCATTTTCGAACGCATCAAAGGTGGCAATCTCACGGGGCAGAAAGCCTTTTTCATCCAGATCGTAATGGCGCTTGGTAATCTCGACGATCCTGCGGCCGGCTTCAAGGAACAGTTCTTTGCGGTCTGCGTGCGTCGCCAGAGTCGAGCCGTTACCCGGCAGGGCCAGACCCAGCGCCTCGGCCAGACAATTCATCGAATTCGCGGTGAACATGCCCGAACATGAACCACATGTGGGGCAGGCGTTTTCTTCGATGTGCTGAACCTGTTCGTCGGTGAACTTGTCGTTCGCAGCGGCCACCATAGCGTCCACAAGGTCAATCTTCTTGGCTTCCAGATCGGCGATGTCGATCTTGCCCGCTTCCATCGGACCGCCTGAGACGAAAATGGCCGGGATGTTCAGACGCATGGCGGCCATCAGCATGCCGGGAGTGATCTTGTCGCAGTTCGAAATGCAGACCATAGCGTCCGCACAATGGGCGTTGACCATATATTCGACCGAATCCGCGATCACTTCGCGTGAGGGCAGCGAATACAGCATCCCGTCATGGCCCATGGCGATACCGTCATCCACGGCGATCGTGTTGAACTCTTTCGCCACGCCACCTGCGGCTTCGACCTCGCGCGCGACCATCTGGCCCAGGTCCTTCAGATGCACGTGACCCGGCACAAACTGGGTGAATGAGTTGACGATGGCGATGATCGGTTTGCCGAAATCGTCGTCACCCATACCTGTGGCCCGCCAAAGGCCACGTGCGCCAGCCATGTTGCGGCCATGGGTAGAGGTTCTGGATCGGTACATTGGCATGATGCTGTTTTCCCTGTTGCCTCGGGTTGCATAATTCGGGGTTCGTACGTTATAGCGCACGTAGCACATGTGCGTTATAACGTACAAGGTAAATCGCAGGGCGCGGGTATGGCTATGGACGACATTACGCTGAAATTACGGGATGTGCGGACAGCTTCGGGGTTGAGCCTGTCCAAAGTCGCCGAGATGACCGGGGTCAGCAAAGCCATGCTTGGCCAGATTGAGCGCGGCGAATCGAGCCCAACGATCGCCACGCTTTGGAAAATCGCCAAAGGCTTTCAGATACCGCTCAGCGGGTTGATCGACACAACGCTGGGCGATCCATCGGTCTTTCAGACTGTAACCTTTCCCGGCAGTATCGAGGTCAAGATCGTCTTTCCCTTCGATCCCGCACTGGGAGCCGAGACTTTTCACGTGAACCTTGCCGCGAACCAAAGCCACGAATCCCCGGCTCATGCCGCCGGGGTGACCGAGGAAGTATTTGTCCTCAGCGGTACTTTGGAAATTCTGCGTGGCGAGGAATGGGTGCCCTTACAGGCCGGGCAGGGGTTGCGCTTTGCTGCGGACCTGCCGCACGGGTATCGCGCCGGTTCGCAAGGAGCCGCGTTTCTAAACATGCATCACTATGCGCAACACACTGAATCTCCTGAAAATGGCACGGCCCAGATATGACGGCTATCTTTGACACACTTACCATCGTGGATGCCATTGGCTCATTCGGGGCGCTGATCGTGGTGGCGGCGTATTTCGCGACGCAGATGCGGATGATGAATTCCGATGACCTGGCCTTTCCGGTGATCAACCTGCTGGGGTCTGTCCTGATCGTCTTTTCGCTGCTTGAGAATTTCAATCTGGCCTCGATGCTGATCGAAGGGTTTTGGATTGTGATCAGTGTCATCGGCATCATCCAGCATTTCCGCCTGCGCAAGGCGCGATAATTCCTGAGGTCAACAAGCGCTAGCGCTATCCAGCCTTGAACGCCCATGCCACGGGGTATAGGGAAACCCCAAGCTCGCTTAGGGGAGGCTTTGATGCAGGACGATCCAAAAACCCTCGTATCCACCGAATGGCTGGCCGCGCATATGAAAGACCCGGATCTGCGGATTCTGGACGGGTCGTGGTATTTGCCCGCGCAAAACCGTGATGCCAAGGCCGAATATGATGCCGGGCATATCCCCGGAGCACGGTTCTTCGATATTGATGAGATATCAGATCACCGTTCCGACTTGCCTCATATGGCGCCACCGGTCGAAAAATTCATGTCACGCCTGCGGGCCATGGGTGTCGGTGATGGTCATCAGGTTGTGGTTTATGATGGTGCCGGGCTGATGTCCGCAGCGCGCGTTTGGTGGCTGTTCCGTCTTATGGGGCAGGAAAACATCGCGGTTCTGGATGGGGGTTTGCCAAAATGGCAGGCCGAGGGGCGCGAGATCGAGGATCTGCCTCCGGTCATTCGCGACCGCCACATGACCGTTCGCGTGCAAAACCAGCTTGTCCGGGACGTCACGCAAGTTTCCGCCGCCGCCAAGCTGGCGGATCACGAAATCATCGATGCCCGCTCGGCCGACCGATTTGCCGGAACCGCACCCGAGCCGCGCGAAGGGCTGCGTTCGGGCCATATTCCGGGCTCGCGCAATGTGCCCTTTGGGCAGTTGTTGAACGCCAACGGAACAATGAAGTCGCCCGAGGACTGCCGCGCCATATTCGAGGCTGCAGGCGTCGATCTGTCTAAGCCGGCGATCACCTCTTGCGGTTCGGGTGTCACGGCCGCCATTCTCAGCCTTGCGTTGGAACGCATGGGCAAGAAAGACCACTCGCTTTATGACGGCTCCTGGGCTGAATGGGGTGCCTTCCCGACCCTGCCCGTCGCAACCGGAGAGAACTGATGTTCGAGAACCTGAAACCGCAGCCCGCCGACAAGATTCTGGCGCTGATGCAGATGTACCGCGAAGACCCGCGTGATCAGAAGATCGATCTGGGTGTTGGTGTTTACAAGAATGCCGAAGGCGTGACGCCGGTGATGCGCGCGGTGAAAGCCGCCGAACAGCGCATCTGGGAAGAACAGGAAACCAAGGCCTATACCGGTCTGGCCGGTGATCCGGCCTATGCGGATGCGATGATCGGATTGATTTTGGGTACTTCGGTGCCGCGTGGCAACATCGCCGCAGTGGCGACACCCGGAGGCACCGGCGCCTGCCGTCAGGCGTTCGAGTTGATCCGGATGGCGAACCCTTCGGCACGTGTGTTTGTGTCGAACCCGACCTGGCCCAACCATCTGTCGATCCTGAATTACCTGGGGATGGAAACCGTTCAGTATCGTTACTTCGATGAAGAGACCCGGGGCGTCGATTTCGATGGGATGATCGCAGACCTGAAATCCGCCAAAGCGGGTGACGTGGTTTTGCTGCATGGCTGCTGCCACAATCCGACCGGTGCCAATCTGAACATGGTGCAATGGCAGGAGGTTGTGAACCTGATCAATGCGCTGGGCCTCGTTGCGATGATCGACATTGCCTATCAGGGTTTCGGTGACGGTCTGGAAGAGGATGCGCAAGGCGTGCGGCTGGTGGCCTCATCGGTAAAGGAATGTCTGATTGCGGCGTCATGTTCCAAAAACTTCGGCGTTTATCGCGAGCGCACCGGGTTGCTGATGGCCGTCAGTGACAACGCGGCTGAAACGGCGTTGAATCAGGCCACGCTGGCGTTTTTGAATCGCCAGAACTATTCCTTCCCGCCTGACCACGGCGCGCGCGTGGTGACGACCATTCTTATGGATGAGGCGTTGCGGGCAGACTGGGCAACTGAACTGGAAGAGGTTCGGCTGTCCATGCTGGGCCTGCGCCAGCAATTGGCTGACGAGTTGCAGCGTCTGGCCGGATCCGACCGGTTTGGGTTCATCGCCCAGCACCGCGGAATGTTCTCGCGTCTTGGGGCGGCACCGGAACTGGTCGAGAAACTGCGCGTTGAACACGGTATCTACATGGTCGGCGACAGTCGCCTGAACATTGCCGGGCTGAACGCAGCGACTGTGCCGATTTTGGCCAAAGCAATTGTGGATGTCGGGGTTTAAACGCCGACGCGACATTCGAAACGGAAACCCGGGCGCGAACGCCCGGGTTTTTTTGTCAGGTGGCGGCAAGGCTTAGCCTTTCGAGAATTCGGGGTATGCTTCCATTCCCAGTTCCGCCATGTCGAGGCCGTTGATCTCATCCTCTTCGCTGACACGGATGCCGACGGTGGATTTCAGGATCGTCCACAGGATCAGTGCGCCGACAAAGGTGAAAACGCCGTATGCGACGATGCCCAGTAGCTGCGCGCCCAGGCTTGCGTCACCGTAGAAGACGACGGCGATGGTGCCCCAGATGCCACAGAACAGGTGGACCGGGATGGCACCGACAACATCATCGATCTTGAACTTGTCCAGCATCGGGACCGCGAAGACCACGATAATACCACCCACGGCACCGATCCACAGGGCACCGAACAGGGTTGGGGCCAGCGGTTCGGCCGTGATCGAGACCAGACCCGCCAGCGCGCCGTTCAGCACCATCGTCAGGTCGGGCTTCCTGTACAGAACCTGAGTCAGGATCAGCGCTGCAACCGAGCCCGAAGCAGCCGCCATGTTGGTGTTGGCAAAGATGCGTGACACGTCCGATACATCACCCACTGTTCCCATCGCCAGCTGCGAGCCGCCGTTGAATCCGAACCAACCCAGCCACAGGATGAACGTTCCCAGGGTCGCCAGCGCCAGGTTAGAGCCGGGCATCGGGTGAACTTTGCCATCTTTGTACTTGCCGATCCGCGGGCCCAGGATAAGGGCCCCTGCCAGCGCAGCCCAGCCACCGACCGAGTGTACGATGGTCGAACCGGCAAAGTCCGCGAAGCCCTTGGCATCCAGCCAGCCGCCGCCCCATTTCCATGAACCGGAAATCGGGTACATGATGCCTGTCAGCACGATGACGAAGATCAGAAAGGGCCAAAGCTTGATCCGTTCCGCCACGGCGCCGGAAACGATGGATGCGGTCGCGGCCACGAACACAAGCTGGAAGAAGAAGTCTGAACCGACCGAAGCATAGTCCAGTGCCGCATCCGCCGGCGCAACACCAACCGCATCAAGCGTTGTGGTCGAGAAGAACGGGCCAAGCCAGCCCGTGATGGACCAACCGTCGCCGGGATACATCAGGTTGAACCCGATCAGCCAGTACATGATTGCGGCAAATGAAAACAATGCCACGTTCTTGATCATCTGCATGGCAACGTTCTTGGATCGTACCAGACCGCCTTCCAGCATGGCGAAACCTGCGGCCATGAAGAAAACAAGAAAGCCCGCCATCAGAAACAGCAGCGTGGTAAAGATATACTGGGTGTGCTGTGCCGCTTCGCCGGTTGCGGCGGCCTCTTGCGTAAGACCCATCTGCGGCAGCGCAACAATGGCGGCGGCAGGGATGAGAGATTTCATCAGGTTCATTGTCAGTCCTCGAATGATTGTGAGTGGGCGCACTTACAGCGCGTCCTCGTTGGTTTCCCCGGTACGCACACGCATCGCCTGTTCGACATCGAGGACAAAAATCTTGCCGTCACCGATCTTGCCGGTTTTGGCGGTTTTGGTGATGGTCTCGACGATCTGGTCGGCCATTGTCGCAGGCACCACGATCTCAAGCTTGATCTTGGGCACGAAGTTCACCGCATATTCGGCACCACGATAGATTTCGGTGTGACCGGACTGCGAGCCGAAGCCCTTGATCTCGGTTACCATCATGCCGCGCACGCCAGCCTCGGTCAGTGCTTCGCGCACCTCCTCCAGCTTGAACGGCTTGATTGTCGCAATGATCAGTTTCACGTCTTTCCCCTCTGATTGTCCGGTGGGACCGGCTTGTTTGCACCTGCAGAAAAAAAGCGCGCCGCGGCGCAGTAAGAAACGCTTTCGGGGCCAAAACCTGTCGGAAAATAATGCGAAGTTGCACAATTTTTGCACAACACAGTCGTTGCGACTAATAATTGAGCACTATAGAGAGGGGAAATTCCGGAAATTCGGACCTCTACATACTGCGGTTGTCGAGGTATGGTGACCAAAAAGTATAACCGGGCAGAGTTTGAGCATGACTGAGTCCAAGCGCCGCAAGCCGACATTGGTCGCGGATAGACGGTACCCTTCAAAGGGCCGAAAACCGGCGGCGACCAAAAGCGCGGCGGGCAAGAAATCGACGGCGCGCAAAACGGCCACGCGCAAAACCACACGCAGGAAAACCCGCAAGTCATCAGGGGGCAAAGGCGGGGGTATCTTTCGTCGCTTGTTCCGATGGATCTGGCGGCTGATCTGGGGCTTGACCTGGCGTGTCGGTGCGGTTTCGGCCATGCTGCTCGCGCTGGCGGTGGGTATCGTTTACGCAACCTTGCCGGATGTGGATGCCTTGCTAGATGGGCGCGCGCGGGGTTCCGTGACCTTGCTGGATCGTGACGGCAAGGTCTTTGCCTGGCGTGGCGATCAGTTTGGTGGCGTGATCACAGCCGATACCGTGTCTCCACATCTGAAAAACGCGGTTGTCGCAACCGAAGACAAACGATTTTACCGGCATTTCGGGGTCAGCCCGCGTGGTGTCGCCAGCGCGGTCAGCATCAACCTGAAAGAAGGCCGAGGGCCTTTGTCCGGGCATGGCGGATCGACGATCACGCAACAGACCGCGAAACTGCTGTGTCTGGGTGTTCCCTATGATCCCGGCGATTGGGATTCCGAGGCCGCGTATGAGGCCGACTGCCGTCAGGGCTCCTTGTGGCGCAAGGCCAAGGAGGCTGTCTATGCGCTGGCAATGGAAGTGAAATACTCCAAGGACGAGGTCCTGACGATCTACCTGAACCGCGCTTTTCTTGGCGCAGGCGCGCGTGGGTTCGAAGCCGCAAGCCAGCGCTACTTTGGAAAATCTGCCGCCGAGGTTTCGCCCGCAGAGGCCGCGATGCTGGCTGGTCTGCTGGTTGCGCCTACACGCTATGCGCCGACCAACAACCTGCAACGGTCTCAGGATCGAGCGCGGCTGGTGATCGGTCTGATGGAGGATCAGGGATATCTGACCGCCGCACAAGCCAGCGAAGCGCGTACGCGCCCGGCGCAACTGTCTGAAGCTGCAGCTGCCCGAGCGGGCGGCTATTTCGCAGATTGGGTTGTTTCGGAACTTCCCAGTTATTTTGGTGATAACACAACCGAAGATGTTGTGATTCAGACGACTTTGGATCAGCGGATTCAGCGATCGGCGGAAGAGGCTTTGCAATTCATCTTTCAGGAAAAGGTGCGCGAAGGCTCCAAGGCGCAGGCGGCCATCGTGGTCATGTCCGCGGACGGAGCGGTGAGAGCCATGGTCGGCGGCCGAGAAACACGGGTTGCCGGGGTGTTCAACCGGGCCACCATCGCCAAGCGCCAAACCGGTTCGTCCTTCAAACCTTTTGTCTACGCTACCGCGCTGGAACTCGGCTATTCGCCGCTGGATACGGTGATGGATGAACCTTACTGCGTGGACATTCCCGGGTCCGGTCAATGGTGCCCCAAGAACTATACCAACAAGTACTACGGGCGCGTGTCACTGGCGGATGCGTTGAAGAACTCGCTGAATATTCCGGCGGTGAAAGTTGCCGAGATTTCGGGTTTGGATAACGTCCGCACCGTGGCCAGTGGTTTTGGCATTGCCAGCGATCTGGCGCAAGGTCCGGCCTTGGCGCTGGGCGCGTCGGAAAGCACGCTGATTGAGATGACGGGGGCTTATGCAGGTATTCTGAACGGCGGCTCTGCCGTTGAACCTTATGGCCTGACCGAGTTGAAGCTACTGGGTGATGAAGCACCTGTCATGGTTACGACAACCGGTATCGGTGAACGGGTGATTAACGACGCGGCTGCCAAACAGCTGACATGGATGATGGAACGTGTGGTGTCCGAAGGCACAGGTGGACGGGCCAAGTTGCCCGGCTGGCAGGTGGCGGGCAAAACGGGCACAACCCAGGCGGCGCGGGATGCATGGTTCATCGGATTTACTGCGGATTACGTAACCGGTGTTTGGATGGGCTACGACGACAACACGCCCCTATCTGGTGTGACCGGCGGAGGTTTGCCTGCGGAAATCTGGAGAGAAACCATGCTGCGTGTCACCGAAGGGATGACACCGACACCCTTGCCGATGATGGCACCAGCGCCGCCGGTTCAGGTCGCACAGCCACAACCGCGTCGAAAGCGCGGAGGCTTTGCCGATGATATCAACAATCTGCTGAAGAATATTTTCGGCGGAAACTAGTGCCGTCTTTGATGGAAAAACGAAAAAGGCGGTGCATCGGGCACCGCCTTTTGTCATTTCGCTGTTTCGTGTTTCAGACGCTGGCATCCAAGGCCGCAAGGATCGCGTCGCCCATTTCAGTGGTTGATACGGGCTGAACGCCCTCATCTGCAAGCAGGTCGCCGGTGCGTACACCATCGGCCAATACTTTCTCGATCGCGGCCTCCAGACGATCCGCTTCTTCGCCCTGATCAAAGCTGTAGCGCAGGGCCATAGCAAAGCTGAGGATACAGGCGATCGGGTTGGCTTTGCCCTGACCGGCGATATCCGGGGCCGAGCCATGGACGGGTTCATACATTGCCTTGGGCCGACCATTAGCCATCGGCGCGCCCAGAGAGGCCGAAGGCAACATGCCCAGCGACCCGGTCAGCATCGCGGCGCAGTCGGACAGGATGTCACCGAACAGGTTGTCGGTCAGGATCACATCAAACTGTTTCGGTGCGCGCACAAGCTGCATCGCGCCGTTGTCGGCGTACATATGGCTCAGCTCAACTTCGGGGTAGTCCGCTGCGACGCGGGTGACGACTTCGCGCCACAGGATGCCCGATTCCATCACGTTGGCTTTTTCCATTGAGCACAGCTTTTTGTTGCGGCGCATTGCCAGTTCAAAAGCCGAGCGCGCGGCGCGTTCAATCTCGGATTCGGTGTAACGCTGGGTGTTGATGCCGACGCGTTCGTTGCCTTCCTCGAAGATGCCGCGCGGCTCACCGAAATAGACGCCCGAGGTCAGTTCGCGCACGATCATGATGTCGAGACCGGCAACGATGTCTTTCTTCAGCGAAGAGAAATCGGCAAGCGCGTCAAAACACTGCGCGGGGCGCAGGTTCGAATACAGGTCCATTTCCTTACGCAGGCGCAGCAGGCCACGCTCGGGTTTCAGGCTGAAATCCAGATCGTCGTATTTCGGACCGCCGACAGCGCCCAGCAGAACCGCGTCAACCTCTTGCGCTTTTGCCATGGTCTCATCGGACAGAGGCTTGCCGTGGGCGTCATAGGCGGCACCACCCACCAGGTCCTCGCTCACGTCAAATTGAAGACCACGATTGGCACCGAACCAATCGATGATTCTGCGCACTTCGGCCATAACTTCTGGGCCAATTCCGTCTCCGGGCAGGATGAGGAGCGAGGGGTTGGGCATGAAGGGTCTCCTTGCGTTTTGTTGCACAGGCCCTAGCGTCTGCGCAGCATCGGGTCAATGAGACAGACCTGTCAAAACACAAGGAAAATACATGCTGACACCTGGAAATCCGGTTCCTGCACTGAAAATTGAAACCGTCGCCCATGGCGGTTTCGACCTTGAGACCAACAAGGGCGAAAACGGAACGCTGGTGATTCAATATCGCGGATTGCATTGCCCGATCTGCATCAGACAGATGACCGAGGCCGAGGCGGCGCTGGACGATTTCGCGGCGCTGGGTGTCGAGGTTATCATGATCACCACCGATACCGCCGAACGTGCCGCTGAAACCGCCGCAAAAGCCAATGTTTCCCGCTTACGCGTAGGCCACAGCCTGCCCCTGTCTGAGGCGCGGGAGGGTTGGGGGCTGAACATCTCGACCAAGCGCGAAGGCAGTGCCGAACCAGACCTGTTCGCAGAGCCCGGACATTTCTACATCGCACCTGACCGGACGCTGTACTATGCTTGGCGACAGACCACGCCTTTCGGTCGCCCGTCGATGTCGGATATCGCGGGTGGTCTGAAGTTCACGTTGGGCAATAACTACCCGGCGCGCGGAACGTATACGGGCCCTCTTTGATCCTCAGAGGCTGGCCTTGAGCCCTTCTGCCAGCAAATCCCAGACCCTGCGGATACGTGGGGTCTGGCGCATGGCCTGCGGCGCAGCCAACCACACGGGCAGAACCGGGATTTCAACATCCAGCGGCAAGATTTCGACATCCGGGTCGGCTTCGGCCATCTGGACCTGACTGAAGCCAATGCCGCATCCCGCGCGGATCAGTTCCCAATAGGCGCTTTGCAGATCGCAGCGGGTCGCAAAACTGTTGCGGCTTGCGGGCCATCCTTTTTCGCGCATGGCCTTGATGATTTCCTGATTGGCGTCAAACCCCACAAGGTCGTGGGAAAAAAGTTCCTCGGGTGTCTTGGGGCGTCCCTTACGGTCGAGATAGGACCTGGCCGCGCAAAAGCATAACGGCACCTCGCCCAGATAACGCGAAATGATATCCATCTGCGCGGGGCGATACATGCGAACGGCAATATCTGCCTCGCGGTATAACAGGTTTTCCGTGGTATCGGTGGCGACCAGCTCAAGTTGAATGGCGGGTTCCTGCCTTCGGATATTCGCCAGAATCGGAGGCAGCAGATGATGCGACGCGAAGACCGAAGCGGTGATGCGGACCGAGCCTTCAAGCTGCTGCGACTGCCCTGCGGCGGCAAGGCTGAAGGCAGTCATGGCGCTGTGCATTTGCTGCGCCATCGGCAAGAGCTGGGAACCTGCCACGCTTAGTTTCAGGCCGCGCGCGTGGCGGTCGAACAAGGATACGCCCAGTTCGGTCTCAAGGCTTTGTACTTGCCGCCCCAATGTGGGTTGGCTGCGATCAAGGTGCCGAGCAGCGGCAGACAGGGATCCTGTTTCGGCCACGGCCAGAAAGCTTTGGATCAGAGACCAATCCGCATGCGTCAGTGCTTTATCCATTCATAATTGAATACACATTCTACATTTCCCGGCAATTCCATACGTGCATTGAATGGATAGATTGGTCCGAAACAGGAGGTTTCAATGACACAAACTGCTCTGATACTCGGCGCGTCGGGCCGGTTTGGGCGTAATGCTGCAAAGGCGTTTCGGAATGCGGGTTGGACCGTGCAGACATTCCGTCGCGGGTCCGATTCTCTTTCCCAGGCGGCAAAAGGGGTGGATGTCATCGTAAATGGGTGGAACCCGCTCTATCCTGATTGGTCGCGTGAAATGCCCGACCTGACCAGACGTGTGATAGATGCCGCGTCCGAGACCGGAGCCACCGTACTGGTTCCAGGCAACGTCTATGTGTTTGGAGCGGACACGCAAGGCCCATGGTCCGGGAGTACACCGCACTTGGCCACCAATCCGCTTGGCCGCATCCGGATCGAGATGGAGGAGACGTATCGCGCCTCAACCGTCCGTACGATCCTTCTGCGTGCGGGTGATTTCATTGACACCGAGGCATCTGGAAACTGGTTCGATCAGGTCATGATCAAGCATCTGTCGCGCAATCAATTCGTGTATCCCGGAGATCCAGAAGCTTTGCACGCCTGGGCCTATCTGCCTGATTTGGCCCAAGCTGCCGTCGCGCTGTGTGAAATTCGAAAGGATCTGCCGCGGTTCTGCGATGTTCCTTTTGCTGGCTACACTCTGACCGGAACTCAGATCGCGCAGTCTTTGACGAGAGTGACCGGACGCGACATATCCGTGAAGCCGATGCAATGGTGGCCATTGCAGCTGGCGCGACCATTCTGGCGCATGTCTTCACACCTGATTGAAATGCGGTATCTGTGGCAGGTGCCACACCAGTTGGACGGATCGTACCTGACCGAGTTACTGGGTTCTGAGCATCAGACCGATCTGGATGATGCATTGCGTTCTGCAATCTCACCTAACCTGGTGACTTTGTCCTATGCGACCCCAGAGTCGATCATGCCTTAAGGCAGGGTGACGTCAACCCAGACCAATCGGTGCCTGCTGGCACGTAGGGCAGATTCGTAAAGCTTGTTGCCTTTTTCCGGCCACGTCACACCGGCATCCGAAATGCGCAGGTCGGCGGACGGCAACACATAATCCACGCGCATTTCACCCGTGGCCTTCCAAGCGACCGATGAGGTCGAGCCTGAAGGGTCTTTCGGCAGCGGGTCTTGCAAACGGGGATGGGTCAGAAGGGACTGAATGGCCTGTTTACGGCCCTCTCCACGCGTTGGATCAAGGTTGGCATCGCCGGCGATCACAAAGGCACCTTCGGGGACTGGCTCCAGTTCACCGTTCAATATTACGGACCAGAGCCGGATCTCATCCTGATTGCGCAACCCGTTTCGATCCTCGGGCCCATCGAAAACGGGCGGCGCCGCATGAAAGGTCATGAGATTGAGCCGCCCATACGGGGTTTCGATCGGTACAACCCAATGTGCAGTCGAAGACAAGCGTTGTATCTGATGTGCCGCGTCAGACGGGAAGGGTTGCCCGTTTACGCCAGGCAGGGTGGCGCCCGGTAAACTGCGCCACAACAGCGCAGAATAATCCTGAACCTCAGCTGTGATAATTTCGTATCGTGATAACACCGCCAGCCCACCTTGACCTGTGAACTGGCCCCAGCCTTGGGCGTCGCCGGGGCCTTGGGCCTTGCTATCGCCGTCCAGGTCAAGCGAGGTTTCCAGCCCGGCATTGGGTTGTGTGGCAAGGTAATATCCGTAATCAAGCCCCGCGTTGCGCAGTTTCCCGGTCAGGGCTGTTACAGCGGTATTGTTCAGGTCCCAGTCGATACCCTGAAGGGCGATGATGTCAGGGCGCGCGGCTAAGATAACGTCGACAACGGCCAGAACTTGCGCGTCATCGCGTTGAATGTCGCGAACCAGTAGGCCGGGACCTTTTCTGCTGAGCTCGGTATTATAGGTGGCGATACGCACGACCTCTGCCTGTGCCGCAAAGGGCAACAATAGCAGACATAGGATGCGGATCATGCGGCCTGTGTTGACTCGCTGGTCGAATAGGCGCGGCGTTTTTCCATGATCAAGCCCGCGATCCTGAGGGTCGCCATGCCGCGCATGATCATGCTGGCGGGCAGGAAAGCCCATGCGCTCATGGTCCAGATCAACGTCTGTGGGTTCCCGAGAGAGATCGGGGCGATCACACTGCTCATCAACTTGATGATCGCCGGAATGAGGAATGGCAGCAGAATGCCGATACAGATGTTAAGTCGGCCATCCCTTTGAAGGCGCGTAACGACATCGCCCCCTTTGGTCGGGTCAAACAGCGGCAGGTTTGTCCACACATTGAAGGCGCCATTTCCGGTTGGCCATCCCCGAACCCTGACCGCATAGGCAAAGCTGACAATCGTGGCCAAAGCCGCGACATAAGCCACGCTGGCCGTGATGCGAACCAGTTCGATCAGGGCGTGGCCGGCATCCGGGGGCAACATCAACACGATGAGGCGCACCGGAGAATAGGGGAAGTCCACCACATTTGCGACAGCCAAACCAACCGAATAAGAGAACGTGGTCAACTGCGTTGGTTCAAAAGCGTTTTTGCAGATCAGCGTCAGAAAGGTGACCATCGACATCAGGCCGACAAACCGAAGGCGATTGACCGGGGGCGCGTCGCGGAATTCGATAAAGCTGGGAAAGGCGGAATTGTATTCGGCAAAGGTCAGGATAAACGCGAGGATCGCGAGAAAGACCAGTATCTCGGTCCCGTTCGTAGATGAGACAGGCAGGTACAACGCAGGTGTCAGCACCAAAAGTGCAACAAGTATACCGCGTATCGCCGCCCCTGTTGTGCGCGCAATCACTATCCGAACCCTTTTTCAAACCGGATCAGCCGATCTTTGTCGACTTGTTTCCAACTTGTGCCCGTCGCTTCGTCTGACGTTGACGGATGCCTCTTTAGCGCCAACATGAACGATAAGCGGCATTTTGCTCAAGCCGAGGTGCAGAAAACACGGGATTTCGGGCAAAAAGATGGCGCAACTGGTGCGGTATTGCATCATTTTCGACGCAAATCCGACGTGTATCTCAAATTGATACCCACATGTTGTGGTTTGCGAAAAATCGACCCCAAGAATGCGAGCGGGGCCGCCTTGGCGACCCCGTCAGGTTGAGTATCCACAGATTCGTCCCCAGAATCACACCCAGGGACGGGCCTGACTGGCGTGATCCTCGAACTTGTCGATGTGATGATCTTTTTCCATCGTTAGCCCGATATCATCCAGACCATTCAGCAGGCAGTGCTTGCGGTGAGGATCGATTTCGAAATCGATCACGACGCCGTCCGATGTGGTGATCTGCTGGTCTTCCAGATGTACGGTCATGCGGGCGTTTTCGCCTTTATGCGCATCATCCATAAGGATCGCGTGGTGTTCTGCCTCGACAACGATCGGCAGAATGCCGTTCTTGAAACAGTTGTTGAAGAAGATGTCGGCAAAACTGGTCGAGATCACGACCTTGATGCCGAAATCCTTGATCGCCCAGGGCGCATGTTCGCGTGAGGACCCACAGCCGAAGTTGTCGCCTGCAACCAGAATCTCGGCCTCGCGATAGGCAGGCTTGTTCAGGATGAATTCTTCATTCTCCTGACCGTCATCGTGATAGCGCATCTCGTCGAACAGAACGACGCCCAGGCCGGACCGTTTGATTGTTTTCAGGTGTACTTTCGGGATGATCATATCGGTGTCGATATTGATCAGCGGCATTGGGGCGGCCACCCCGTGGACTTTTTCAAACTTATCCATGTTCACACTCCTGCGGGAGAGGGCCGCGCCCAGACCCCGCGTTAAGCTTGTTTCGTTTCTTTTGGTGCGTCCTTGACGAAGAACGCCATGAAGACAAGGCCGAGCCCGTTAAAGATCATCTCGATCCCCAGCAGGATGCCCAGCAATTGCAGCAGCACCGAAGGATCCATCGCGGCAAAGCGCCAGATCAGGATCGCCAGAACAATCGACATGATGCCCGAGACCAGCGTCGCCCAGAAATACTGTGTTCCGCGCATCTGGAACGACAGGATCACGCGGGCAATGCCGCCAGCCATGAACAGGATCAGGCAGACGGTTGCCAGTGTCAGCGTTCCTTGCAGTGGGTGATCCAGAAAGGACCAGCCCAGAAACAGCATCACGACACCCATGATAAGTGACAGTATCTTGTTGCCGGTCCCTTCAACTGTGAAGCCGCCAACAACCTGCAATGCGCCCGAAATCAACAGCAATACACCTGTGACCACCGTCACGGTAATTGATGCCACGACCGGTGCGCCCAGCACAAAGATGCCGAACACGATGGACAGAAGTCCAAGCAATAGCCATTTTGTCCAGTCACTCATGTCTTCAATCCCTCAAATATCCAGTTATGAGGGTAGCTTACATCATTTCACGAACGTCTGTCAGCCGTCCTGTGATTGCCGCTGCGGCGGCCATTGCCGGGCTTAGCAGGTGGGTACGCCCGCCCCGGCCCTGACGGCCTTCAAAGTTGCGGTTTGAAGTCGCGGCGCAGCGTTCACCCGGTTGCAACTGGTCGGGATTCATCGCCAGACACATCGAACATCCTGCCAGACGCCACTCGAAACCGGCTTCTTTGAAGATATCCGCCAGACCTTCTTCTTCGGCCTGCGCGCGGACGAGGCCCGAGCCCGGAACGACCATGGCGCGCATGCCGTCCTTGATCTTTTTGCCTTTCAGAATCTCGGCGGCGGCTCGCAGGTCCTCGATCCTGCCGTTGGTGCACGAGCCGATAAAGACGGTGTCGATCTCAACTTCGCTCAGCTTCTGGCCGGCTTTAAGCCCCATGTATTCGATGGAGCGGCGGGCTGCGTCGACTTTGCCACCTTCGAAATCCTCGGGGTTCGGGACGGTTGCGGTGATCGGCAGAACGTCCTCGGGGCTGGTGCCCCAGGTCACGACCGGCGCGATATCTTCGCCGCGCAGAGTGATGACCTTGTCGAAATGCGCGTCTTCGTCGGTGTAAAGGGTTTTCCACCATGTCAGAGCCGCTTCCCACTGCGCCCCTTTCGGCGCGTGCGGGCGGCCTTTGACATAGTCGAACGTTGTTTCATCCGGCGCGATCAGACCAGCACGAGCCCCGCCTTCAATCGCCATGTTGCAGACGGTCATGCGTCCTTCCATCGACAGATTACGGATCGCTTCGCCGCAATACTCGATGACATAGCCGGTACCGCCAGCGGTGCCGGTCTCACCGATCACAGCCAGAGTGATGTCCTTGGCGGTCACGCCCGGTTGCAACTTGCCGGTGATTTCCACCTTCATGTTTTTGGACTTCTTCTGGATCAGCGTTTGCGTGGCCAAAACATGCTCAACCTCGGACGTTCCGATGCCGTGGGCCAGCGCGCCGAAGGCACCGTGGGTCGCTGTGTGGCTGTCGCCGCAGACAACGGTCATACCCGGCAGGGTCCAACCCTGTTCCGGTCCAACGATGTGGACAATGCCCTGGCGCACGTCATTCACCGGGTAGTAGTGAATGCCGAAATCCTTGGCGTTCTTGTCCAGCGCCTCGACCTGAATGCGTGATTCCGGGTTTTCGATCCCATTCACGCGGTCCGGTGTGGTCGGCACGTTGTGGTCCGGTACAGCGATGGTTTTTTCCGGCGCGCGCACTTTACGGCCTGCCATGCGCAGCCCTTCAAATGCCTGCGGGCTGGTGACTTCGTGCACCAAATGGCGGTCGATATAAAGCAGGCAGGTTCCATCATCGGCTTCGTGCGCGACATGGGCATCCCAGATCTTGTCATAGAGTGTCTTGGGGGACATCGGTCCTCTCCCGTATGTAATGAGAAATAGCTGGCGAGTTGGCTCAGGCGACGGATAGGCGCGCCAGAACCGTGCGGGCAGCGCCAAAGAACCGTTCACGCAAGCGCGCGCGATCTTCCAGATTCTGAAGTTGGGCCACATTGAGTCTCATGCGGTTCAGATATACCGCGCCCTTCCGGCAATCAAGGTTCAAAACCAGTGTCAGGCTTGCATCGCCCTGCATTGCTGTTCAAGCTGACCCCGCAGGAGACGTGCATGAACCAAGACCTGATCCCAAGTACGCTGACCGACCTCTATAACAACATGGTTGCGGCTTTTTCCGCGCAATTCGAGAGGCTGCTTGATCTGATCGTCACGCCGGGCTGGCGACAATATCAACTGCTCATCATCCTGTTGCTGTGGGCGCTGGCTTTGCTGCTGAAATTCCTGACCCAGTCTAGATGGGATGCCTGGGCTCGTTCGCGCACGGGATGGCCGAAATGGCGGCTGCGGGTTCTGGTGCAGCTGATGCGACGGTTGGCGCTGGTCTACTTCATCCTGCTTTCGTGGGCATTGTATCTGACCATGCAGCAACTCACTTGGCCGTCGCGAAGCTATATCATAGGGGTGATAGCTACGTTGGCGGCGGCGTGGCTGGCGATAGCACTGGTCGCGAGACTGGTCCAAAACCGCACACTTCGCCGGATTTTCAAGTGGGCAATGTGGATCTACGCAACGCTTGTCGCGCTGAATCTGACGGATGATGTCGCGGGTTTTCTTGACGGTGTCGCGATTTCCATTGGGGACCTGCATATTTCGGCTCTTGGGATTCTCAAGGCAACTTTGCTGATTGGCATCCTGCTGACACTGGCCCGTATCGGCACGCGCGCAGCCGAACGCGCATTGCAAAGCAATGACGACATAACTCCGTCCATGCAGGTGCTGCTGTCAAAAGGCATACAGGTTCTGCTTTACGGGGCAGTCTTTATGGCTGCGATCCGAACGTTGGGGTTCGATCTGACCGGCATCGCGCTTTTGTCTGGCGCCATCGGCGTGGGTATCGGGTTCGGTTTGCAAAAAGTAGTGTCGAACCTGATATCGGGGATCATCATCCTGATGGACCGCTCGATCAAGCCGGGCGATGTAATCTCGTTGGGGGATACGTTCGGTTGGATCAATGCACTTGGCGCGCGATATGTGTCGGTCGTAACACGGGACGGGCGCGAGTACCTGATACCAAACGAAGATCTGATTACCAACCAGGTGGTGAACTGGTCGCATTCCGACCGGTTCGTGAGATTGGATCTGGATTTTGGTACCAGCTATGACGACGATCCGCATAAGGTGCGCGCAACCGCAATCAGGGCGGTAAAGGCGGTTGCCCGGGTCCTGAGCGGCGGCAAACATGAACCGGTTTGCCACATCACCGGGTTTGGTGACAGCAGCGTGGACTATGTGCTGAGGTTCTGGATCAGCGACCCGACAAAGGGGCTGACCAATATCCGGGGCAATGTCTATCTGGCGCTTTGGGACGCATTCAAGGAAGAAGGTATCTCGATCCCCTTCCCACAGCGCGAGATCCGACTGTTATCGGACGGCGCAACTGCGCAACAGATCATCACAGAGTAAGCGTCTGTGTGCGCCCTGCAGCGTACATTCATTGAAATGTTGCATTCCCCTTGCTACCTTATTAGTACCCCGGCGCCGGGGTTTCACGGCGCGCAGCAAAGGAGGACTATGTCCTGTCTCTACATACACAGGCGGGTTTGCCCGCCGATGATGGGGTCAACATAATGGCCCACTCTCAGTCAATCAGCGACAAGCTGCTTGAACGAATCCTTTCCTCACTTTCCGATGACAAGGCCGAAGACGTCGTGCAGATCAACCTGCAGGGCAAGTCATCGGTTGCGGATCACATGGTGATTGCCTCGGGTCGGTCGACCCGTCAGGTGTCGGCCATGGCGGAAAAGCTGACGGATCGCATCAAGCAGGAATTCGGTTTCACCTCGAAGGTCGAAGGCAAGGACACCGGCGACTGGGTGCTGATCGATACGGGCGACGTCATCGTCCATATCTTCCGCCCCGAAGTGCGTGAATTCTATCAGCTGGAAAAGATGTGGCTGCCTCAGGGCGGCAGCGCCTCGGCGAACTGAGGCGCTATCCCGGCCTGCATTAACAGGCCGGAGGCGAGAGAGACATGCGTATCAGCATAGTTGCGGTCGGGCGATTGCGCGCCGGACCCGAGAAGACACTGCTTGACGATTACCTGACCCGATTTGACCGGACCGGCCGTGCGCTGGGCCTTGGGCCTGCGCAGGTGATCGAGGTTGAAGACAAGAAAAACGCAGGGATGGCAGCCGAAGCCGCGCTGCTGCGTAAGGCCCTGCCCAAAGGGGCAGTGTTGTGCACGCTGGATGAACGGGGGCGTGTCATGTCCTCGCCCGATTTCGCGAAAAAGCTGGGTGATTGGCGCGACGCGGGTCGGCAGGACCTGGCATTTGTGATCGGTGGTGCGGATGGAATTGACCCGGTTCTGCGGACCGAGGCGGATTTTTCCATTTCATTCGGGTCGATGGTCTGGCCCCATATGCTGGCCCGTGTGATGCTGGCCGAGCAACTTTACCGGGCCGCGACCATTCTGTCAGGTGGCCCCTATCACCGGGTCTGACATGGCGCAGCTACTGATTGTCTACCACTCGCGCACAGGCGGTGCCCGGCAGATGGCCGAAGCCGCGGCCGAAGCCGCGCGAGGTGAGGCTGACACAAAGCTTATGCCAGCCGATCAAGCCTGGCCGGAAGATCTGTTGGCTGCCGATGGCTACATCTTTTGCGCGCCTGAAAATCTGGCGGCAATTTCGGGTCTGATGAAGGAATTCTTCGACCGCTGCTACTACCCGGTGCTGGGCAAAATAGAAGGCCGACCCTATGCGCAGATGATTTGCGCGGGATCGGATGGCGAGAATGCCGCCCGTCAGATCGCACGGATAGCCACTGGTTGGCGATTGAAAGCTGTTCAGCCTCCGCTGATCATCTGCACCCATGCGCAAACGCCCGAGACCATTTTGGCCGAAAAGACAATCCCGCAAGACCAGCTGGATCAATGCCGCGAGACAGGAGCCGCTTTGGGTGCGGGTCTGGCCATGGGAATTTTCTGAGGGTCAATCCAGGTTAACCACTGTGGTGCCTTCATTCCATCCATCGACGATGCACCGTGCCTGAATTTGCACCTGTGTCATGCCATCGGGAATGACCACCCCGCCCAGAGAGCGGGTAAAGGGTTGTTCGGTTTCGTGAGGATGGAGCAGGACGCGCATTCCCAACTCGTTTCCATCCATATCCAGAACACGCCAGCCATCGGCGTAATGATCCCAACCCGTATCGGGATGCCGGATCGTCACATCGAACCGCCATGTATCACCGTTTGCACTGGTGCGGACCTGTTCGATTGTTGGCGGGTCGGCAAGGGCGGGGCTCGCCAACATGGCGCAGAGAATCAAGTATCGCATCGCACCAGTGTAACCAGTGGGATAGCGCATCGGTATCACGTATCCGTGCTAGCGGCTCGGGCCATCAGTATTTCCCGGGAGTGTGAGGCGAACTCGCGCCGATACAAGACGCCAAACGTGACCGCTGTACCCAAAATGAGCGCGACAGGTCCAAGAAACCATGCCAACGACGCCAGTGCAAAATAAGTGGCGCGCAGACCACGGTTGAAGCTGCGCGCGGCGGTGACACAGATCTCAGCCGCCTGACCGGCGCGGGGATAGGTTTGCGGGTCTTCGGGGTCATTGGGAACTGCAGCCATCAACACGGCGCAGTATCCGAAAAGGCGGTGCGCCCAGACATATTTCAGAAATGCGTTGGCCAGCAGCAATACGACGAAAAGGATTTTGATCTCCCAGACCATTGCCGGGACACTGCCGATGGCAAGGTCAATTGCGACGCCTGCCAGTCTTTCGGTATTGCCCAGCAGGGCCAGCCCGCCCCCGATGGCAATCATCGTGGTCGACGCGAAAAATGTACTGCCCTGCCGCATGGCCGCCACGACTTGCGCGTCGAACATGCGCGGTTGGCGGGTCACCATCTCGCGCATCCATTCGCGCCGATAATCGTCCATCATAAGGGCTACGGATTGCCTCTGCGGTGACGGATGTTCAATTTTCCACCCAATCCACAGCCAAGCAACCAGCAGCAGAAGCAGCGATGCATAGTCCAGAGGGGCAAAAAGAGCGGCACGTTCGATCCAGGTCATGACCGCGACAGTAAGGCCGGGCATGGGAACTTGCCAGCGCGATAAATTGGTAATATTACTTTACCAAAAGGAGGAGCGCCATGGAGATGCCAAAGCCAAGCCCGGATGTTCTGAGCCGGAAATCTGCGCTTGTTGCGCGGCTGTCGCGGGTTCTGCCCGAAGAGGCGATCATCCACGACCCCGCCGAAACCCGCGCTTACGAGTGTGACGCCTTGACGGCTTATAGATGCCCGCCAATGCTGGCCGTGCTGCCGTCAAGCACACAGCAGGTTTCGGATGTTCTGCGCATTTGTCATGACGAAAACGTGCCTGTGGTGCCGCGCGGCGCGGGCACTTCACTGGCCGGTGGAGCCTTGCCGACCGCGGATTGCGTCATTCTGGGCGTCGCACGGATGAATGAGGTGTTGGAAATCGACTATGACAACCGCTTCATCAAAGTACAGACGGGTCGCACCAATCTAAGCGTTACCGGTGCGGTCGAGGAAGAGGATTTCTTCTACGCCCCCGATCCGTCTTCACAGCTGGCCTGTGCCATTGCTGGCAATATCGCGATGAACTCGGGCGGAGCGCATTGCCTCAAATATGGGGTAACAACAAACAACCTGTTGGGCGTGACCATGGTCATGATGGACGGCAGCGTTGTCGAAATCGGTGGTGCGCATCTGGATGCACCAGGTCTGGACCTGTTGGGCGTCATATGTGGGTCCGAAGGTCAACTGGGTGTGGTGACCGAGGCCACGTTGCGTATTCTTCGCAAGCCCGAGGGCGCACGACCGGTCCTGATGGGTTTTAATGACAATGAGGTTGCGGGGCAGTGTGTCTCGGACATCATCCAATCGGGCATATTGCCGGTCGCGATCGAGTTCATGGATACATTGTGCATCAGGGCCTGCGAAAACTTTGCCCATGCCGGGTATCCCGATTGCAACGCGCTGCTGATCGTCGAAGTGGAGGGGTCTGACGCTGAAATAGATTTTCAGCTTTCGAAAATCATCGAGATAGCAAAACGCCATGACCCGGTTGAATTGCGCGAAAGCCAGTCGGCCGAGGAAAGCGCCAAGATCTGGTTGGGTCGGAAATCTGCATTCGGTGCCATGGGACAATTGAACGATTACATGTGTCTGGATGGCACGATCCCGGTGTCAGCCCTACCAACCGTTCTGCGTCGTATCGGAGAATTGAGTGGGGAGTTTGGGTTGCCGGTCGGAAATGTGTTCCACGCGGGCGACGGAAATATGCATCCGCTGATCTTGTTCGATGCCAACAAACCCGGCGATCTGGAAAAATGCGAAGCTTTTGGGGCAGAGATTCTGAAGCTGTGTGTTGACGAGGGCGGCTGTCTGACTGGGGAACATGGTGTGGGGATCGAAAAGCGGGATCTGATGTCTCATCAATATTCACCTGCCGATCTTGAGGCGCAGATGGCGGTTAAGGACGTTTTCGATCCCAAATGGCTGCTGAACGCGGCCAAAGTGTTTCCGCTCGACGTGTCGGAGCCGCGGCGTATGGCTGCAGAATAAGGGGGCGCTGCCCCCTTGCCCCCGGAGTATTTTGGAAAAGATGAAGCCAATGAGACCTGAGACTGAGGCCGATCTGGCAAAGCTGGTGGTCGGGTTAGAAAACCCTGTACGCATTGTCGGAGGCGGGACGCGTGGAATTGCCAGCCCGTATGCGGAAATCGAAACCGGAGCTTTGCGCGGTATTACGCTATACGAACCCGGGGCGCTGACCCTTGTTGCACGGGCGGGGACGCCCTTGGCCGAGATCACGGCGACGCTGGAAGCAGAGGGCCAGCACCTCGCGTTTGAGCCGATGGATCATCGCGGATTGCTGGGGACACAAGGTGAACCGACCATTGGCGGCGTCGTCGCGGCCAATATTTCGGGCCCGCGACGGATTCAGGCCGGGGCCTGCCGGGATTTTCTGCTGGGGGTACGCTATGTCGATGGGCGCGGGCAGGTGATCAAGAACGGTGGCCGCGTCATGAAGAACGTCACCGGGTACGATCTGGTCAAATTGATGGGCGGGTCCTGGGGTACTTTAGGAGTTTTGACCGAAGTTTCGCTGAAGGTGCTTCCAAAACCGGAACGGGTGGCAACATTATCTGTTGGGGTCCGGGAAGCTGGAACTGCGGTTCGGGTTCTGTCCGCTGCGCTGAGATCGCCGTTCGAAGTAACGGGGGCCGCGTATGATCCCGACGCCGGGAAAGCCCTGCTTAGGGTCGAAGGCTTCACGGACGCGGTCGCATATCGCACAGGCAAGTTGGCGGCTGAACTGTCCCGGTTTGGAGAGATTTCAGAGGAAGCGGATGCAGACACGCTGTGGGCTGGTATCCGCGATGCTCATCCGTTTCAGGGGCAGGACGGGGATGTCTGGCGGCTTTCAGTAAAACCCGGAGATGCGGCCGAAGTTTCAGCGCGTGCCGAAGCGGATCAGTTGCTTTTCGACTGGGGCGGTGGGCTTGTCTGGCTGCGCGTCCCGAAAGGTACGGATCTGCGCGCGCGTCTAGGTGTGTTTTCTGGCCACGCGACACTTGTACGAGCGGATGCAGAAACAGTCGCGCGACTGGGGCGTTTTCAACCGGAAAACGTGGCCGTCTCGAGCCTGACAAAGGGGTTGCGCGCTAAGTTTGACCCACGTGAATTGTTTAATCCGGGGCTGATGGGATAGGTTTATGCAGACATCATTCTCAGAACGGCAGCTGCAAGACCCGGCAACCAAGCGCTCGAACGAAATTCTGCGCAATTGCGTCCATTGCGGATTCTGCACGGCGACTTGTCCGACCTATCAGGTTCTTGGCGACGAGTTGGACAGTCCGCGCGGGCGCATCTATCTGATCAAGGATATGCTCGAAAACGAGCGGCAGCCCGATGAAAAGACGGTCAAACATATCGATCGGTGCCTGTCCTGTCTGGCTTGCATGACCACTTGCCCATCAGGTGTGCACTATATGCATCTGGTCGATCACGCGCGGGAATATATCGAGGCGAATTACAAACGCCCTTTGGCGGATCGTATTTTGCGTTGGGTTCTGGCACAGATCCTGCCCTATCCGATGCGCTTTCGCTGGGCGCTGATCGGGGCGAAACTGGGTCGCCCGTTCCGGTTTTTGATGCCAGATGCCCGTTTGCGTGCCATGCTGGACATGGCGCCCAAGAACATTCCGCCGGTCAGCCGTAACGATGACCCTCAAAGCTTTGCGCCCGAAGGCGAGCGGAAAATGCGGGTGGCGCTGATGACGGGCTGCGCACAGAAAGCGCTGAATACTGACATTAATGACGCCACGATCCGTCTGCTGACCCGGCTGGGATGTGAGGTTGTGGTGGCTGAGGGTGCAGGATGTTGTGGAGCGCTGACCCATCACATGGGCAAGGTGAAAGACAGCCACGCAGCCGCAATCGCCAATATCAGGGCCTGGATTCGCGAGATGGACGGCGGCGGATTGGACGCCATCGTGATCAATACCTCAGGCTGTGGGACGACGGTCAAGGATTACGGGCATATGTTCCGGAACGACGCGCTCTCGGTCGATGCTGCGCGGGTCTCGGGTATCGCGATGGATATCAGTGAGCTGGTTATGAAGCTGAGTCTACCCGAACGGCGTGATCAGGACCTTACAGTTGCGTATCACGCAGCCTGTTCGCTGCAGCATGGGCAGAAGATCAAGACCTATCCCAAAGACCTTCTGAAACGTGCCGGGTTCAAAGTGGTCGAGCCTGCCGACAGCCATTTGTGCTGCGGTAGCGCAGGGACTTACAACCTGATGCAGCCGGAAATCTCGGGTCAGTTGAAGCAGCGTAAAATCAGGACACTTGAGGTCAAGAAACCTGATATCATCGCAGCAGGCAATATCGGTTGCATGATGCAAATCGGGTCCGGCACCCAAGTGCCAGTCGTTCATACGGTCGAGTTGCTGGATTGGGCAACAGGGGGGCCGAAACCACCCGCGTTGCAACGGGCAGGAGATTCTGTTCCTATTTTGCGATAAGCCACTCTGATGCCGCCCCGCATCATTTCCTCAGGAAATTCACCTGGACTCCGATCGCCCTATTTTTGCCCAACGTGACACGTAGGACAAAAGCCTCAGAGTGAGTCCCCGGAGACCCGAGTGCGCAACTGGATTAAGGCGATTGTTCTTTGTGCTTTGCCGATGACGGCTACAGCACAGGACACTAGGCTGGAAAGCCTGGAGACCTCGGATTCCGGGCGCGAATGGATGGCTGTCGGGCGTCTGGATATTGCCGGAAAAGGGTTCTGCACCGGAACGCTTGTGTCGCCAACCCTTGTGCTGACAGCGGCGCACTGCCTGTTCGACAAGGTGTCCGGGCAGCGGGTGAACCCGTCCGATATCGAATTTCTGGCCGGGTGGCGGCTGGGGCGTGCTTTGGCTTATCGAACGGCAAGACAAGCTGTAATTCACCCGGATTATCAATTCAGTGCCGAGTCGTCGACGGACCGTGTCGGCGCGGATGTCGCCCTGATCGAGCTTTGGCAGCCGATCCGCAACACATCGGTCATTCCGTTTGAATCAGGAGATCAGCCGCGCCGGGGTGCGGAAGTGGGCGTGGTGTCTTATGCACATGACCGCTCAGAAGCGCCATCGTTGCAACAGGTTTGTTCGGTCATGAACCGGCAGGCAGGCGTTATGATCATGTCTTGCGACGTCGACTTCGGGTCTTCAGGAGCACCGGTTTTTTCTTTTACAGGCACGCGCCCTCAGATCGTGTCGGTTGTGGCGGCAAAGGCCAGCATGGATGGCCAGAGCGTTGCGATCGGGACTGCGGTTGAACATTCGCTGCAATTGCTGCGCGACGAGCTGTCTGCCGGGCACGGATTTGGATTGTCGACCTCCGGTTCGGGGACGGGCAAGAACGTCGGTGCAAGGTTTGTCCGACCATGACCAAGGTCTTCATAAGTCTGCTTTTGGGCCTGAGTGTTCTGGCGACCGCATCCCATGCGCAAGCCAACAAACGCAAGCTGACAGACCGGGACGACCTTTACGGTTGGGAAGCAATCGGGCGGCTGGATGTGCGCGAAGAGTCCTATTGCACAGGTACTCTGATCGCGCAGGACATGGTGCTGACCGCTGCCCATTGTGCTGTCGACCGCCGTACCGGGGAAACATACGCGCCCGAAGACATCACGTTTCGTGCGGGTCTGAGCAACGGCAGCGCGTTGGCCGAGCGTCAGATTACGCAAATTGCCGTTCTGCCCGGCTACGCTTCAAATAACCCGCTTTCGCACGAAGGCGTTCGGATGGATGTCGCCCTGATGCGGCTGAATGAGCCCATCCCGTATTCGATTGCCGATCCTTTCGTGTTGCACAGCGGGCGAGTTTCGGGAAACGAGATCAGCATAGCCTCGTATGGGCGCGGACGATCCGAGGCGATCACGCGGGAAAGGTCGTGCCGCGTATTGGATCGCAGGCAGGGCCTGATCACTTTTGATTGCGACGTCACCTTCGGGTCTTCCGGATCCGCCATTCTGGCAAAAAACGGCTCGCGCTGGCAGGTTTTGTCCGTGGTTTCAGCGGTAGGCACGAACGGTCGCAGAAAGGTGGGGTTCGGCATGGAGCTTGACGAGATAGTGGCCGAACTCAAGTCTATCATGCGGCGCGATGCGCCAAAACCAACGGCTACGATCCGCCGGTTACAGGCTGGGTCCGGCACGTCCGGGTCTGGTGCGAAATTCATCAGCTCCGGCGGGGGTTGAACTCGGTCAAATCGCTTCCCATGTCACTGATATCGGATCGCCACAACGGGGTCCGTCATTAACATTGGTCCGTCCAGCCGGAGGGCCAGATCGTGAATCGCTCAAGACTGAGGATATGACACATGCGTACATTTGATTTTGCACCGCTGCACCGCGCCACCATTGGCTTTGACCAGATCGCCGACATGATGGATCGCGTTCTGACCAATGATGTGGCACAGCCAAGCTATCCGCCCTACAACATCGAAAAAACCGATGTCGACACGTACCGTATCTCGGTGGCCGTCGCTGGTTTTTCGGAAAGCGACCTGTCCGTTGAAGTGAAAGAAAACTCGCTGGTTGTTGCCGGTAAGAAGGCATCCGAGGACAAGAGCCGCAGCTATCTGCATCGCGGCATCGCAACCCGCGCGTTCGAGCGTCGTTTTGCGCTGGCTGATCACGTCCGTGTCACCGGCGCAAGCCATGAAAACGGAATGCTGAACATCGACCTGAAGCGCGAAGTGCCCGAGGCACTGAAACCGCGCCGGATCGAAATTACCTCGGCCAAAGCCATCGAAAAAGATGTTGTTGACGCCAAGGCCGTGAACTGAGGCTTTGAAAGCCTAGCGGCAGTCTCCTCCTCCCGGGCTGCCGCAACACCCGCGCCCCGCGTTCCTCCAGACGCGGGGCGTTGTTCTTTGATGAAAGCGCCTTTGCACATCAAAGCGTCGGCCCGGTAAACTCGGCTACACTCGTCGTGAACCTGTGCTAGAACTTGCAGATGTCGACGGCATCCACGCAGACCAGACCGGCTATTCCCCAATCGCTTGCGGTTGTTGGCGTACTTTTCGCATCAGTCTGTTTCGGGCTTGTTCCCTATTTCAGCAGGGGATTGACCGAGCAGGGCGTCGCACCTTTCGCCGTCGCATTCTACCGCTACATCGTTCCGGCGGTTTTGTTACTGCCAGTTCTCGTCGTACATCGAAAAGCCTGGCGCGAGATTTGTTGGGGTCTTGCGGTCGGAGTGGTGATGGGGCTTGGCTGGATCGGATATGTCACAGCCCTAAAGACACTGCCCGCATCGACGGTGGGCGTGCTCTATATGACATATCCGGTTTTCACGTTGATCATTGCGTGGGTCTTGTTCGCCGATACACCCACAAGGCGCGCGTTTCTTGCGTCTGGTCTCATCATTCTGGCTGCCATCATAGCAGGCTCGCCAGCATCCGTTCCGGTCGAGCACATTCCTACGCTTCTAATCTCTCTGGCAGCGCCATTTGGTTTTGGCTTCGGGATTTCTGTTCTGGTCCACAGGTTGTCACGAATTGCGCCACTTGCACGTATCGCCTCGGTGTCTCTGGGATCGGTTCTTGGGCTTTTGCCTTTGATGCTGAATGCAGACGTTTCCACGCTGTTTCCTGAAGGTCAGTCCGAATGGGTTCTGATCATTGGAATTGGGTTGGTCACGGCGCTTGTGCCGCAGCTTGTTTACACGATCTGTTCGCCGCTGATCGGAGCTTCTCAAACTGCGGTTGTCGGAAGCATTGAATTGCCCACAATGTTTGCAGTCGGGTTCTTCGCGTTTGGAGAAGCAATCACAACTGCGCAAGCCATAGCCTGTGCCTTGGTCATAGGGGCGATTGCAATCACCAGAAGTCGGGTGACGCGCACCGTAACGACCGTGATAACGAAAGAGGGAAAGACTTAAGCTTGGGATCGGATCAGGCCTAGAGGAAAAGTCCCCACGAAGCTTGCCCGCGGGGAATTCATGCTTGGTGAAATTGGGTCATTGCCCAGCCGTCACCGGCCCGTTTGACCGGAACAACGCCTTGCCTGTGGGCAGAATGGCCACCGCCCCAAGGCGATGGCCGCCAGATCAGACCGACATGCAGACGTATTTCATCTCAAGATAGTCTTCCATGCCGTGGTGGCTGCCTTCGCGACCCAGACCGGATTGCTTGACGCCGCCGAACGGGCCCAGCTCGGTCGAGATGATGCCGGTGTTCACGCCGACAATGCCATATTCCAGCGCTTCGGCCACTTTGTAGACGCGGCTCAGATCTTTTGCATAGAAATACGAGGCCAGGCCAAAGATCGTGTCATTCGCCATTGCGATCACGTCATCTTCATCCTCGAACTTGAACAGCGGGGCTAGCGGGCCAAAGGTTTCGTCCTGCGCCACCATCATGTCCTGAGTCACTCCGGTCACGATGGTCGGCTGAAAGAACGTACCGCCCAGATCGTGAGGCAAGCCGCCGGTCAGAACAGCGCCGCCCTTGTCCGTGACATCCTTGATATGCTCTTCCACCTTGGCGACCGCATCGGCATTGATCAGCGGACCGGTTGTGGTGCCCTCGGCCAGACCGTCGCCGATTTTCAGGGCTTCGACCGCCGCTTTCAGTTTGGCAGCGAACGCGTCGTAAACACCGGCCTGTACATAGATGCGGTTGGCGCAGACACAGGTCTGGCCGTTATTGCGGAATTTGCACAGCATCGCGCCTTCGACGGCTGCATCCAGATCGGCGTCATCAAACACGATAAAGGGTGCATTGCCGCCCAGTTCCATCGAGCATTTCATGACCTGATCAGCAGCTTGCCGCAGCAGGATACGCCCCACCTCGGTCGAGCCGGTAAAGGTCAACTTGCGCACACCGGGGTTTTCGCAGAACTCCTTGCCGATCTCGCTGGCCTGGGATGAAGGCACCACGTTGAAGACACCAGCTGGCACGCCGGCTTGTTCCGCTAGAAGCGCCAGAACCAGCGCGGACAGTGGCGTTTCTGCCGCCGGGCGGGCAACAAAAGCACACCCCGCCGCCAGCGCAGGTCCTGCCTTGCGAGTGATCATGGCGTTGGGAAAGTTCCAGGGTGTGATCGAAGCCGCCACACCAATGGGCTGTTTCAGTACCATGATCCGTTTGTCGCGCTGATGCCCGGGGATGGTCTCGCCATACACCCGCTTGGCCTCTTCCCCGAAAAATTCGATGAAGGAGGCACCATAGCCGATTTCTCCGATGGCCTCAGCCAGTGGTTTGCCCTGCTCCGCGGTCAGGATCTTGCCCAAATCTTCGGCGTTCTCCATCATCAGGTCGAACCAGCGCCGCAGGATCACCGCTCGTTCCTTGCCGGTCAACTTGGCCCATTCCTTTTGCGCGGCTTCGGCCTGTGCAATTGCTCCGGCGACTTGCGCTCGGCTGACATCGGCCACTTTGGCCACCACATCGCCCCGGGCCGGGTTGGTCACGTCGAAAGTTCCGTTGTCACCGTCCACCCACTGACCACCGATATAGGCTTTGGTTACAAGCAAGTCAGGATTCTTCAGAATTGATTTCAGATCGGTCGTTGCGTCCAGCATGTCATTCTCCGCGCAGAAGTTGAGTTGCCGCACCCAATCAGGTGTTGAGGGCTTTGTCTATGTCCACCGATGCGGGTCGATCAGCCCAGATTTGATCAAATTATTTTCAGACCCAATCGTTGCAGCATAGTCGCAGCGTTGAGTTCTACGTCAGGTTGCGATCACGTGGCTTTCCTTTCCACCCCAAGTTTGCCAGAGTTTGCGTGATTTTTGGACTCAAGGGGATGTAAATGACCGTAACATTCCCTATCTTATTGGGTAATTAAAGAAAAAAAGGACAGCAGAGATGTCGAACCAGCAATTCGAAGCGCTTATCAAAGAAACGCAAACGAAAGTGCGCGAAAGCCAGTCGCAGATTGAGGGGCTGACCTCGCGGATCGAAGCGGCGCGGGCCAAGATTGGAACGGCCGAGGCCGATATCGACATCGAAAATGCCACGCTTGAGGATGTTCACGCCCATACTGAGGTGATGAACGCCAACATCGCCGAGCTGATCATGGGTCTGGACGATGTTACCAACGCGTTTTCCAAGGATTTCGACGAGATGCGCTCGAAAACCGGGTGGGAGTCGTTTGTCGGCATCTTTTCCAAGGGAAAATCCGAGTCGCTCCGGCAAGAGCGGATGCGAACGGCCAATATCGACGACAAATTGCAGGACCTGATCGCCAAATCCGATGTGATCGTGAAGCTGTTGCAAGGGCAGCTGACTGTGCTGGAAGAGCAACGCGTAAAGGTCGAGGATAACCTGACAGGCACGCTGGACGATCGCGAGGCAACCGTGGCCGAACTGGAAGCACTGCGGGCCGAGATCCAGGGCATGGACCCGGCGATTATCACGCTGGAAAACAAGATCAGTGTCGAACAGGACGCCGCCGCGCGCACCCAGCTGGAAACTCAGCTGGCCGAGCTGAACAAGCAATACAACGCCAAGGTTCAGGAAGAGCAGGTCAAGTTGGCCAAGTCTCAGACGCTGGAGCGTTATATCGAAAAGGGTAAGACCTGGGTCGATTCACTGCAGAACCAGGCGGCGACGCAGATGGTGCTGATCAACAAGCTGCAGACAGACACGCAGCAGCGCGTGGTGCTGTATGACGCCCTGACCAAATCGCTGAAAACCGCGCAGCAGCAGGACGTGGCCCACCGCATCAACGAGATCGGTGTGCAGACGGACCAAGAGGCGCAGACGGCGATGGCCGCCATCGGCACCGCGACCAACCAGAAGATGGCCGACATGCTTGAGGCACACGAGGACCACATGGTCTTTGCTCGCGACGTGCTGGAGAAAAAGGCCAAGGCGGATGAACGCTTTGCCCGCCGGTTTGCCTCGATTGTCGAGAAGCATGATAAGAATTTGTATGGGGGATGAGGTGGTTCAACCTCTAATCTCGGAAGTTCTTCTTTTGCCTTGGCGGTTTCAGCAATGCCGCACAAACGGGTGTAATAAATCTGCCAATGAGTAACCCCACCAAAGACCATGTTGGCCTGACCGACACTTTCGCCTCGCGCCGGTATTTCCGCAAATTCGAGGTGATCACCGTCCACCTGTTGCGCGTGGCGGCGACGATGGAGGCCGAGGGCGCGATTAGCAAGCAAGAGGTGCGGATCGTGTCGCGCTACCTCTCGGGGCTGCTCTACACCTTTCGCGCGCTTAGCATGAAATACCTGCTGGTTGGGCGCGATACGGGGCGGTTCTTTGGCAGCCTCGCCATGGACAAGCGCGACAGCGGGTTTCCGGTGGCTGCCGAGTTGCTGACCATGGCCAATGACGCGCAACAGGCGCAGGTGCATTTGGCGAATATGCCCTCGGAAGATGACCTGAAAACCGACATGGTCCGCACGATCATCGGCGACCGGGAAATTCCAACCAAGCTGCAATTTGCGCTGTCGCAAAGGCTTTATTACGAAGAGTTGCTTAAGGGTCAGTTGTTCTGGGCCCGCAACGATCCCGAATGTCACTGGATCGGGAATGAGGGCGAGCGGCGCAAGTTCTTGATCCACTGGGCGGTCTATGACAGTCAGGTCAACCTGCCCGTCATCTATCTGATGCAGCTGGAGGACACAGGCAAAACCGCCCTGCCCAAGGACCAACGCCGCTGGCCCGAGGTGCAGGCACATCTGATGGCGCAATCGCTGGGCGGTCTGAAATTGGTGACCATCGCCAAGGGCTTTGATCAAGATTTCGATGACCTGCATCCCAAACACCTTCGTCGAATCCATGTGGGGCCGATGTATTCCTCGGCCTATACCGAACAATCCGGCCCTTTGCGGCAGGTGTTGGAGGATGCGCAATCTCCGCAAGGGCAGGATTGGGCGCTGGCCTGGACAACCGAAGAGCTGCACAGCGAAGAGGTCATCGAGGAGCGCGCGGGCTGGTTTTCAACTGTCGAGCGCGAGGTCTTTGCGCTGGATCCTTTCGGCGGGCAGGGGGCCGAAACCGGCGCCACCCGCACCCAACGGTCGATCATCCTGCCACAGCGCCCGTTTCAGGTGCTGGCCGAACGTAACCCGCCGGGGTTTGCAGATGTGCGCAAGTTCGTCGTCAGCAATGCCGGGCAGGTATTGAGGTACTAATTTTCGCCTTCGGCGAGAGTATTTTTGAAAAGATGAAGCAAGGGCGGTTTGTTAGATGAGTTTGACGTCAGATCAGATGGAATTGCGCGAAGACGACATTCGCAAGCATTATCCGGCAGCGACCGCTTTGCTGAACGGGTTCGAACACGCGCCGCGGATCGCCAAAGCCGTGGAATCTACCGTTGAACGCTCACCAGGTGTTTCGACTGGTCGGCGGTTTCGCTCGACGACACCGGGGTTGGTGACACGCCGGACCGTGCGCGCAGACGGGGTGCATCTGGTTGAGAGGATCGAAGCCTCGGACGATGGTGACGCCTTGGTTTCGCCGCCGCAGGCAACTGCACAACAGGCGATCCGCCGCGCCATCGCAATCGCTTTGGCCGTGGCCGACACTTATGCGGAACAGACCCCGCTTGCGGATCTGAAACGCGCAAACCTTGCCGGGGATCTGCCCGCCGCGCGGAAGACCGAGTTTTCGGCGGTTCTGACAGCCGAAGCGCTGATCACGATGCACACGTTCGGCAATGCGCTGGCCTATCTGTTGTCCTCGCATCTGGGTGAGACCACGGTTGATATTGGTGAGATCGAAGAGGTCCTGACAGACAACGGCCAACTTGCCCTGCACGGCGCGTTGTGGGAACTGGACCAGACGCTGGCCAAATACGCCTCGGACGATGCCCACCTGATCGCCGCCACCAGTGCCTATGCCGAGCAACTGATGGAGAAGTCAGCCCTGCGCGCAGGGTCCGCAGGTTACCTGGCCCCGTTCCAGAACGCAGCCTGGCATATCGAGGCCGACGATCTGACGATCCGGGGGTTCGAGCCGGCCTCCAAGGCCAAATCCACCACCTTGACCATGACGTTCAAGAAGCCGAACGAAGTGGTCGGCAACCATATCGCCAAATATCAGGCGATGAAGCTGGCCAAGATGGTGATGGCCTATGATTTCGACCGCCGCCTGAACCCGTTTGCGGAACTTGGCGGGTTCATCTTTACCTTCATGGGTGACGGAAAGCCGGGCACCGGTAAGACCACGCTGATCCAGATGATGGCCGGGCTGATCAACGAGTATTGCCAGAACGCAGGCTATCCGTTCCGCTATCAGAACCTGAGCACCGACAATATCGACAGCTATCAGGGCAAATCCGGCCAGAACGCCAAGGCGTTTATCAACACGATCATCGACCCCTCGGTCATCGGCTTCGGCACCATCGACGATATCGACCAGTTGGCGGGCAAGCGCGGCGACCGGCAGTCCTCGGCCGGGCAGTTGGAAATCACCGCTGTGCTGATGGAGAGCTTTGCCGGTGCCAACACCGTCGTGCGCGGCAACTGCACCTTTGGCATGTTCTCGAACTACCCCGAGAATGTGGACGACGCCCTGCGTCAGCGGGCGGGCGCGCGGTTCCTGGTGGACGGGCCGCAGACGCGCGAGGATTACATCGACATCCTGCACCTGCTGATGGGCCGCAACCATGACATCCCGCTGGGCGAGCACGAAGCCTATGCCGCGCAAGAGATCAAAAAGGCTGTTGCCGCCAGTTTCGAAAGCCATTCCCGCCCGCATGAGGACGCCTTGCTGCAGGTCTATGACCGGGTGTCTGGCGAGATCGGCCAGATGGATACGATCGCCAAGCTGGGTACCTACCTCAAGGCGATCCAGCAGGCGGATGAACGGTTTACCGGTCGCGCGATCAAGAACATCACCGACGCGGTCAAGGTCCGCGCGATGGATTTCGAACTGCCCGACGAGTGGATGGAAAACCCCGACCTGTTCCTGTTCCGCGACTACGACACCAAGAAAGCGATGATCGAGGACCTGCGCCAACCGATCACGGTGGAAATGGTGATGCAAGAGATCAACCGCTACGCCGACAGCGAGTTCCGCTATGCCGACAAGAGCGACGAGGTCGCCATCGAAAACGCGGTGCGCGAGATGGGCCGGATGGAAGAGGCCAAGCGGCGGTATCTGGAGAGTAAACAATGAGCGAACGACGGTTTGTAATCGAAGCGGAAGGCTTCCCAGATTTGCCGGGTATGATGCTGGTTACACTTGAAGCATTGCGCTCTATGGGTGGCTCTGGGACCATTCAAGAAATGGACGAAAAGGTTGCGGAGCTGGAAGGTGTAACCGAAGAAGAGCAAGCATTTCAAATGTCTGGCGACGATCCTCGTCCCAGAATGAACTACTATTTGGCTTGGTCCCGGACCTATCTAAAGCGCGGTGGTGCAATTGAAAATTCGGCTCGGGGAGTGTGGGCCATAACTGAGTCTGGGGCACGAATAACCGAGTACAAACAGACAAAAGAAATCAGCGATCAAGTTAATGCTGAAGAGCGCGAGAAAGCTCGTCTGAAGCGTCGAGAAAAGAAAGCGAAAGAAGAAGTTAACCAACAAAACCCTGAATTCATAAGCGGCTCAATGGCGGCGGCTGAGGGGCCTGACAGCAGCGTTCGAGATTGGCGTAATGAACTCTTGGACGTACTAAAGTCGATGGACCCATCAGCGTTTGAAAGGCTTGCCCAACGGCTACTAAGAGAAAGCGGTTTCACTAAGGTGGAAGTCAGGGGAAAGTCGGGGGATGGCGGAATAGACGGGGTCGGTGTTCTCAGAGTTAACCTGGTTTCGTTCCAAGTCTTTTTCCAATGCAAGCGGTACAAGGGTAGCGTTGGATCCTCTGATATTCGTGACTTTAGAGGAGCGATGATGGGACGTGCAGACAAAGGATTGTTCATAACAACCGGAAGTTTTACGGCGCAAGCATCGGATGAAGCGACCCGTGATGGCGCGACAGCGATTGACCTGATTGACGGGGAACGGCTGTGCGATTTGCTAAAAGACAATGAACTAGGTGTTTCAAAGAGGATGATTGAAGAAGTCCATGTCGATGAAAACTGGTTCATGAGCATATGATCCGCCTCATCGAAAAAGGCCTGATGTTCGGCAATCTCGTCCACATCTCCAGCCCGGCTCTGGTCGAGCGGTATAACCGCGCGCTGCAGCATCTGGCGGGCAAGACCACTCAGCTTTCGGATTTCCATGTCGATATCTCGGGCTATTCGCCGGAGGTGGGGATTGAGCTGGAGGATGAGCTCTACCTCAACCCCAATGGGGTCAACCGGCAGTTCATCCTGCTGACGACCGAGCAGAAACGCGCGCCTTTGCTGAACGTCAAGTTCTCGACCTCGCGCGATATCCTGCGCGAGTTCATCGAGATGAACGAGGCGCAGCTGTTTGCCCTGACCGCCACCGATGCCGTGGCCGGAGAGTTGGTGAACTCGGTCTTCAAACTCAGCAGTCCCCACGATCTGTTCAATCTGCGCAAGATCGAGATTGAGGCCGACACCGCAGGCGGCACCTTGCGTAAGGCGCAGCAGCTGGCGGGCATGGTCGAACAGTTCAAAACCGCCGAGGACGCCTGGTTCGACGATGTGCTGATCGCCAGGATGATCGAGACCGCCAAGGAGACCGGCGACGTTACGCGCAACCCCGTCCATCTGCGTCACACGGATTTTGAGCAACGCAACTTCTGGACGGCGCATTTTGGCGGGCTGTACCTGTTCCCGGACCTGGATCACCCGGCGGCGATCTGTATGGGTGACAGGCCTGACGATTTGCCGATCAAATACGTTTTTGACCCGTTGCAGCGGAACCAGATTGCCAAGTTTCTGGATTACAATGATCTGGTCGAACCCATCGTCAAGGCGCGCGGTGTAGACGCTGCCGCAATCCTGCAGCAGAAGATGGATTTCCTGACTGTCGATGCGGCGGCGGATGCGGATGTCGACCTGACCGGGCTGGACCGAAGCGATATGCGGCGGTTGGCGCGCACTCACTCGGATGGCTTGCCCGAAGCCTATCACGGCCTTGCGCAACTGTTGCGCTGGGCAAGCGACGGGGGGCCGTGGCCGCGTATCACGTCGGATCATCCGGCTTATTTCTACACTTTGCGCGCCGCTGACACGCCGAACCGTGATCTGGTGAACATGCTGCTGGCCGAACTGGCCCCGCTGGACCCGCGCCAGATGTTCATTTGCCACAAAGAGCTGTTCTATAGCACCTATTCCAGATGGCCCGAGAGCAAGAAAGCCTATGTTGCCGACTTCCTCGCGCGCGAGTATCAGGTGGACAAGCAAGGGGCCCGTGCCGCGCTGTTCGGCCATGAGCCGGATATGAGCGGAGAAGACCGGGTCAGCGATGACATAATCGCGCGTGTTGGTCCGTGGGGTTCGGTAAGGAAAGGCTGAAATGTTCGGGTTATTGCGCCTTTTGCTGATCTTGTTGGTGATCCAGTCGATCGCCTATGTCGCGCTGTCTTTCTACTCGCGCGGGATACGCCGTCGCAAACTGGAAAGCTGGTGGGATGAGAAGGGCAAGACAGGCAACAAGGACGCTTTTGTCGAACGCGGATTGCATGTGTATGACAATTCGTTCCGGCGCAAACTGATCCTGGGTGTCTATATTGTGCCATGGGTGGCGATTGGCGCACTGATCTACATCGTGAATTACATGTGAGGGTTTAGGCATGGCCTATGTGAAATGGGCGTTCATCATCATCTTCTGGGGAACGATCGCCGTGATCCTGCAATACTCGCTGCCGCAACATGATGTTGTGCGTATCGTAAACACCTACGAAGAGCGGCAGGATCTGAACGACTGGACACGGATTTTCTGGTCCGAACCCGAAGACCAATCCACCAGCCTGTCCAACCGGGATGTGCAATTCATTCAGGCCGTGCGCGAAAATGGCAAGCCGATCGTGTACCGAAACGAAGACACCGGGTGGGGGTGGCCACCCTACTTCAAGTTCGACACGGCGAACCTTTACACCGAAGCCAATGATGCGAAATCGACCAAGGAAAACCCGAAATGGGTGGTCGTGACCCATTACGGATGGCGAAACGAGTTCATGTCGATCTTTCCCAACGCCATTTTCATCAAACATGTGGAAGGGCCGGATGTGCAGGTCATTCCCTGGTTCAACATCATTTTCCTGACAATTTTCGCCGCGCTGGTCTGGGCGGTTTGGGTGCGCTGGCGCAGGTTCCGAAAGGCCCGAATTGATCCGATGATCGAGAATGTGGAAGACGGCTTTTATGCGGCCGGTGACGCGATTGAAGAACGCCGAAACAGATTTCAGCGCTGGCTGGACAGCTGGAAATCGAAATAGGCCTTAACGTCACGGGCGTGTTTGTGGCACGCCCGTAGGACCAAAGATATCGGCTACCTGACAACAAATTCTGCGTGCAAGGCGCCCGCCGCTTTGATGGTTTTCAAGATATCGATCATATCCTGGGGCGATACCCCCAGCGCATTCAGGCCTGCGACAACCTCGGACAGGGTCGTAGCTTCGGGGATTTCGGCAAGGCCGGTTCCTTCTTCCTCTTCGATCCCTGCAATAGTGCGCGGAACGACCACTGTTTCGCCCCTGGCAAACGGATTGGGTTGCACGGCAATCGGTGCTTCCTGAACTGTCAGGGTCAGATTACCCTGAGAGACAGCCACACGCGATATCCGGACTTCCTGCCCCATTACGATGGTGCCAGAGCGCTGATCGACCACCACACGCGCCTTTGCTTCCGGCTCGACCAGAATATTCTCGATACGCCCAATGGCATGGGCCGTCGACACTGCCTGAGTTGCAGCAATGTTGAGTTCAACCGTGCCTGAATCGCGCATGATTGCCACAGCTCTGTTGAACTCGGTGTTTATGGCGAATTCGATACGCGCGGCCGTGGTGAAATCGGGTTCTCTCAACGCAAGGCGCATTTGGGTTAAAGTTGACAAGTCGAACTCAATTTCACGCTCAACACGCGCGCCGGACGGGATCACACCCGAGGTTGGTACCCCACGCACGATCGACGCAGCCTCTCCTTCAGCGGAAACGCCACCTGCAAGGATTGTGCCTTGTGCAACCGCATAGATTTGCCCGTCTGCTGCGTTTAGCGGGGTCATAACCAGTGTCCCACCCAACAGACTGTTTGAATCGCCTATCGCCGAAACCGTTACATCAATTTGGCCGCCGACTCTGGCGAAAGGCGGCAGACTGGCTGTCACCAAAACCGCTGCCACATTCTTGGGCCGGAAATCCTCGCCCGTTACGTTGACACCCAAACGCTCCAGGATGTTGGACATGATCTCTTCGGTGAAAGGAGAGTTGCGCAATCCGTCACCGGTTCCGTTCAAACCGACAACCAGGCCATAACCCACAAGATCATTGCCTCTGACACCATCGAAATCCACGAGGTCCTTGAGGCGGATCGCCCCCGCCCAGGCTATACCGGGAACAAGGATCAGGAGAAGTATCAGCGCCCTCATCTCAGGAAATTCACCAGCGAAAGGTTCGCATTGCGAACGGTTACCGAATAGAGACTTTCCAACTGAAACTGCACCGTTTGCAATTTCGCCGCTGTTTCATAAGGATCGGCCGCGATCAGTTCGTTCCGGCTGAATTCCAGACTGGTTCGGGCCATCGAATTTCGCGTGGCGGCCTGTTCGATGCGGGCCTCGGCGCTGCCGACCTGGGCCCGCAGGTTTACCGTGGCATCCTGTGCGTTGGCCAGATCGACGCCCAGCTGGGTGAACAGGGCGGTGCGCTGGTCGGAAGAAAGAGCCAACGTATTGTCGGTGGCTAATGCCGCTATTGCAACATCCCTTAGGGCCGCCTTGAATGCCGGGTCGGTTGCCGTGAGTGGCAGCGTAACGCTTTCATTTTCCGAGATCTGCATAGGAGAGAGTGTGGTGCTCGCGCCCTGATAAATCATGGCGTCAAACCCGGCAGGGCTGTTGAACCATGTGTCGGCAGCCAAGCGTATGTCGGCGACGGTCACAGCCCCCGTCAGTTGTGTCTTCAACGCAGCCAACAGCGTGTCAGTCGAGGGCAGTGGCGAGACATCCGTGGCTGTACCCGAAAACAGACTGCGCCCACCAACTCGCGTGTTGAGCGCCGATACCATCGTGTCGAGCTCATTCCTGGCATGATCTGACGCCTGCGCATGATTTACCGGCTGATTGGCCGTTCCGTAGGTCAACAGAGACGCGGTCATTTCGCCAACCGAATCTCCAAATGTCTTCAGGCTCAACTGCATGGCATCCGTGAACAGGGCCGCTTCGGCTGTGGCGATGCCAAAGGCGTCGAGCCTGGCAAGCGAGCGATCCAGATCCAGGATCTGAGAGTAATTTCCGCCAAGCCGACCAGATATATCCTGCACTTTGCCGGTGGACATCTCGTAAGAGAGGGTTTCAATCTGTGTTTTGATTTCAGTGGCGCGGGTGCGAAGGGTCATACCGCGCGCCAGATCGCCGATAGCAGTCAAGTTCATGCTAATAACCTCAGAAGCGTTTCCATAAGCTCATCGACGACCGAGATGACACGCGCGTTTGCTGCGTATGTCTGCTCGATCTGCATGAGGCGCTGTAATTCCTGATCCGTATCGACGCCTTGTTCGGCCTCAATCTGTGACATTTGTTGTTGGCTGTTGCTGGCAAAAACCTTCCGCTGCTCTGCAGCGTGAGATTGCGCCCCGGCTTTCGACATAAGCGCCTCGGTCAACTCGGCGGCGCGCATGTTTCCAGTGCCAAACAGCCCGCCAGGTACGGTGCGCGCATCATTCAGAATGGAACCGAAAGCACGCAGTTGCGACGCTTGTCCGGGATCGCCCGGCGTTGCGGCACCCAGCCCGGCGCGGAGCTTCCAGCTGTTCCCGCCGTTGTCGGGGTCCGCAACCGAATTCACCGAAATGCGCGATGACAGCCCGACAAAGATTGTCGGGTCGAACCGATTTCCGTTGTCTGTGAACAGACCGGGATCTGTCGCAAGTGCCGTGGGATCCAAGCCCGGCGTTTCAAATCGTTCGATAAGATCGCGGGCAACGGTATCAAGCTGCAGCTGCGCCTCAACCGCCAATTCATCGCGAATTGAAAACTGGGCCATCAACGCGCCGCCACGGATTTGCGCAGTGTCCCTGCTGGTGCGTACCGGGTTGCCGTTCATAGCCAATCCGGACAGGAGACCATTTGCAACCGTCATGTGGGGTTTCGTCTCACCGGTCGTGGAAAAGGTGAACTCGGACGCCTTACCTTCAAGAAGTATCAAACCGCCGTCTGAATAGAGCGATACCTGATCGTTGGCACGTGGCACAACGTTGACTGGGATCAAAGTATTGACCTGATCGATCAGGACTTGCCGTTGATCCAGCAAGGCCCCGATATCGCCGCCGGAATTTTGAATGGCCGGAATCTTTGCGTTCAGAACTTCGATATCTTTCAGAACCAGGTTCAGGCTTTCGATCTGAGCGCCTATCTTGCGGTCCGCGTCCGAGCGTGCCTGTCGCACACCCTCAGAAGCCGCGTTAAGCTCTGCCGTAAGATCGCGCGCCGCGCGCGCCACTTGATCAAGCCTTTCGATCGAGTCGGGGAGACTGGCTGCGGTGATGAAGCTGTTTTCCAAGGCAGACATACGGCTGGCAAGGGATGGCGTGCCGTCTGCTGTTCCGACAAAGTTTTCGAACCGTGAACGGAAATCCGAAATGGCGGATTGAAAGGCAAGCTCGGCGTCTGACGACCGTCTGTTGGCCGTCAGAACCGGGTCCTGATGCCGGATCACTCCAACCGTACGCACGCCATTGCCAGATATGGGGCTTGTCGCCAGTTCAAGGGACCTGCGCGCATAGCCCGGTGTCAGGGCATTCGCGATATTCCCCGACACTACAGCGGCCCCGCGACTGGCCGCTGTCAGCCCGCCCAATGCGTTATTGAGTGCCGTCGACATATTCATGAGGCCGCTCCTTTCCTTTGGTCAGTGCCTGGATCAGCGCTTCAGGTTGGTCGTTTCCTGAAGCATCTCGTCCACCGTCTGGATCACCGTGGCGCTGGATGAATAGGCGCGTTGTGTCTGGATCAGGGATGTCAGCTCGGTTGCCACATCCGTGGTGGATTCTTCGCGTGCGAAGGAAACGATATCACCGGTTGGGCCTTCGCCCGCGTTCCACAGAAAGAACGTGCCGCTTTCGCGGGATGGCGCGTAGGTTTGACTGTCCAGTGCCGTCAGGCCATTGGGGTTAGGAACATCGGCCAGCGGGATCTGGAACATTCGGCGGCTGACGCCGGTATCGTAGAATGCATAGACATAGCCACTTTCATCGACCTGAACGCTGGTCATCGTACCAACGGCAGAGCCATCCCGCGTGATTGAAACTGGCGCGAAGGTGTCGGACAGCTGAGTAATGCCATCGGAATCGCCGATCAGTCCGATATTGACCTCCATCGGGCCGCCAGCGACATTGACCATGACACTGCCGGTTACCGGATCGTAAGCGCCACCGGATACAGGAGTGACGCTGGCCAGCGTACCACCAGCCGTTCGATTATCGGTAAAGGTCAAAGTGTATTCCCCGATAATCGCGCCACCGGATGCTGAATCGCGCAGAACCATGGTCCATTCATTGCTGCTGCCAGTTGCGGGAACGGTCGGGATCAGCTGAATATCAATACTTTCGGATTTCCCAAGATTGTCGAAATACTCGACCGATAAAGGCTGTGTGTCGCCCGGCGCACCCGCATCTGTTGCTGTTGCGGGAAGGTTCATACGCAGGTTCATCTTTGTCGTCGGGGCACCGGACAACTGGTTGACGCTCAACTGAATTGGTTCAAGCGCGGCGGGCGTGTCGCGTGGAACGGGCGGGATGGACCCGTCTGCCGCAGCACGCCATCCCAAAAGAACAAGGCCGGATTCGGTCACCAGATATCCTTCGTCGTTGGTCCGGAAGGAACCCGTGGTCGTCAGCAACATCTCGTTCGAATTTGCGCCGACCTGCGAGCTGGATCGTACCGGCAACATGCCGCGTCCGCGCACTGCAAGATCGGTAGAGTTGCTGGTGGTCACCAGTGATCCGCGCTGATCAATCATGCGCTGGCTGGTCGTGCGCACGCCCCCTGCCGAGTAACTGCCACCCTGGCCAGACGTGACCATCGAATGAAAGTCAGTTTCCACTCGTTTGTATCCGTAGGTCGAAGAGTTTGCGATGTTGTCGGAAATCGTTGCCAACCTGTTGGCGTTGGCCTTCAACGCCGCCACACCGGCATTCAGCGAAGAGGAAATTGTCATTGGCGCGCCCTTCTGTTGCGTCAAGCTTCGATGCAACAGGTAACGCGCTGCCCCTTAACAGCGCGCTAACAGGTAAAATGCGTTCTATCCTTTAGGGTCGCCGCAGATAGGGTCGCCGCAGAAATATCACTTCGATTCTGTTGTTCCGAACCGCCATCGGATTGTCGGTGAAGAGTTTTCGGTCAGCATGACCTGTGACGCGATCCATCCGGCTTGCCGCTACGCCTTTGTCCTGTAACAGCTGGCGGACTGATTGCGCCCGGGCAGTGGACAGATCCCAGGTGGTATTGCGAACCTGCACAACAGGAGATGCGCTGACATGGCCTTTGACAGCAATCGGGTTGGTCACGAGATCCGAAGAACGCGCTATGATCAAAGCAAGCGCCCGCAAGATCCCGGTTGGTTTCCCGGAACCGGGGTCGAACAGTGGCTGGGTGTCCGTATCGAATAGCTCAACAACGAATCCTTCGTCGGTGACGCGTGTCACGATATGCCTGAGAAGCTTATCCGACACCTCGCTTTCACCGGTTCGCCCCAAAAGCTGAGCTTCAAGCGTCGAGAAGTCTTCGGTGTCAACTTTGCCACCACCGATGGCATCCAAACCGGTTGACCCGCGTGCCTGACGGGATTCAGTTGCGTGTTTGGTGCTGGCCCCGGCACCATTCCGCAGCAATGTCTTTTCCGACAACATACTGTCGCCGCCAAAAGCACCGTCTCCGCCGCCGGATTCGGGGCTCAGAGGGATTGTCGGGGCGAAGTAATCCGCCAACCCTTTGCGTTGCTGTTCAGTTGTCGCGTTCAGCAGCCACATCAACATGAAGAAGGCCATCATGGCCGTGACAAAGTCGGCATATGCAACTTTCCACGCACCGCCGTGGTGACCATCACCACCCGACACACGCTTCTTCTTGATGATGATTGGCGCCACATTGGTCTGCGCACCCATCTCCACCACCTATATTATCACCCGACTTTTTGCCTAGCAGCGCAGGTCTTAAGGTGGCCTTAATACTTAAAACTGTTTGGAATTCTGCCTAGCGTGGCAAGCTGATCGATGCACGGCGCAGTATCAATGACAAGCGATCAAAACTGTTTTCGATTCCCTCAGCTTCCGGTTTGGCAAAAAAGGCGTCCAATTCCTCGTGAACGCGAACGGCCTGATCCAGCAGCAGATCAGACCCTTCGGCGTACAGCCCGGCCTTGATCATCACTTCGGACTGCTCGTAACTGCCCACGAGTTTTCGGGTTTCTGTGATCATCTGGTTCTCGGCCTCGGATGCGGCTCCCGGCAGGCTCCGCGACACAGATCTGCTGACGTCAATGGCCGGGAAACGCCCCCGTTCGGCGATGTCGCGGCTGAGCACAATGTGCCCGTCCAAAACGCCGCGCAGAATGTCAGCGATGGGTTCATCCATGTCCGAGCCGGCCACCAAAACGCTGAATACCGCGGTAATATCCCCCTGTTCCTGCGTTCCGGGACCTGCGCGTTCGCAAAGACTGGCGATCAGGGGGGTGACAGAGGGTGGATATCCCCGCAAAGACGGGGATTCCCCCATAGAAACAGCGATTTCACGATGCGCCTCGGCGAAGCGGGTCACGGAATCAGCCAGAAAGAGAACGTTCAGACCCAGATCCCGCAGATACTCGGCTGTCGACATGGCCGACCAGGCACACCGCCTGCGCGCCAATGCCGACTGGTCAGAGGTGGCGGCGACCACGATTGTGCGTTTCATGGCTTCGGGGCCAATGGCCTGCGCGACAAATTCATTCACCTCGCGTCCGCGCTCGCCAATCAGAGCGACTACGACGACATCGGACTGCATGGACCGGGCCAGTGTGGAAAGCAGGGTCGATTTACCGACACCCGACCCGGCAAACAACCCCACTCGCTGCCCGCGTACGACGGGCAACACAGTGTTGAGAACCGACAAGCCGGTGGCCATCCTCTGCCCCATTGGTTTGCGTGCCACGGCTGGTGGAGGGGCCTGCATGATATCGCGCGTCTGCGATCCGCTCAGCAGCGGTTTTCCATCCAAGGGCCTGCCAAAGGGGTCGATTACCCGTCCAAGCCAGTGCAATCCCGGTGCAAAATCCGGTGATGGGTCAAGGTAGACGCGATCCCCCAGGCTGACCCCATCGGGGGCCGCATTGGGGAGCATTTTGATATGGCCAGAACCGACATGATGCACCTCGCCCGCAAGATCGGACCCGACGCGCCGCCGCAATGTCAGCAAATCCCCGACCCGGGCATGCGTGTTCAAACCACCGATTTCGATCAGACCCTGCGCGACGCCGGTGACCAGCCCCACGTGACGGACTGCGGTCATCCTGTCGAGTTCGTGTTTCAGAAGTACCGGGTCGAGATCAGACATCGTGGAGTCTCCAACTGAGTTCTGAAAACGGTTTCTAAAGGAATCAGGGTTAAGCCTTGATTGAAATTGATCGAGGGAGAAGCCCCGATGTTCTATGACCTGAACGTCTTTAAGACAGCGTACGCAATGGCAACCCATGCCGGGCAACGGCAGGCGGTCATTGCACGCAACATGGCGAATGCCGATACGCCGGGCTATCAGCCGCGCGATATCGAGGCCTTTCAGAAAGCTTTCGAAACCACCGGGCATGACGTGACCATGGACGCCACGCGGCCGGGCCATCTGCACGGCCGTATGGGTGCGCAAAACTGGGCTGAGGTTGAAGCTGTCCCATCAGGTGATCCCAATGGCAATGGTGTGTCGCTTGAGGAAGAGATGCTTAAATCGGTCGAGGTCAAACGACAGCATGATCGAGCGCTGGCGATCTACAAATCCTCAATGGACATTCTGCGCACCAGTTTGGGTCGCGGATAAGGGGCGACAGGTATGAGCGATTTTTCCCATTCCCTTGCTGCGTCAGCCAGTGCTTTGCGCGCGCAATCCGCGCGGTTGCGGCATGTGTCCGAAAACATCTCGAACGCGGACACGCCCGGCTATCGACGCAAAACCGTACCGTTTGAAACCGTGCAGAAAAACGGTGGGGACATGGTGCAGGCTGGCCGTGTGACGCTTGACCAGCGTTCGCTGAGCCGCATCTACGACCCCGGTCATCCGTTGGCAGATGAAAGTGGTCACTACCAGGGCTCAAACGTCGATTTGATGATTGAAATCGCGGACGCGCGGGAAGCCCAGCGCAGTTATGAGGCCAACCTAAAGATGTTTGATCAGACGCGGCAGATGTCGTCGTCGCTGATGGAATTGCTCAGAAAATAAGGACAGCCAGAATGGATATCCGATCACTGAACGCCGCGCAGAATTATGCCGGCGCACGCTCTGCCACACAGGCCGATCCCGATCATGGCGGGGCGGCACAAGGATTGAGAGCGACCTTTCAGGACTTTGCAGCCACGCTGAGACACAGCGAACAGATATCTCAATCTGCGATGGTCGGTCAGGCTGATCCCCATGCACTTGTTCAGGCGCTGGCCCAGACCGAACTTGCGGTAGAAACCGCAGTGATCGTCCGCAACAAAGTGGTCGAAGCCTATCAGGAAATCCTAAGAATGCCGGTCTGACCCGATGCTCAGCGAAGGGCTTTTCTATGACATCGTTCGTCAGGCGTTGTGGGTTGCGGTCATTACATCCGTCCCTATCCTTGCCGTTGCTCTGGTTTCTGGCCTGATTGTCGGTCTGTTCCAGGCGCTGACCTCGATACAAGAGATGACCCTGACCTTCGTTCCCAAATTGATCGCCATTGTCATCGTGTTCTGGATTTCGATGGGGTTCATGACTCAGACCCTTGTTACGTTTTTTACCGGAACGCTTGTTCCCTTGATTGCAGGAGGCCGCTGATGGACACGGCTTACGTCACCCTGTCCCGCCAGTCCGGGCTGATGAATGAAATGCGGCTGGTGGCGAATAACATCGCAAACGCAAACACGACCGGATATCGACAGCAGGGGCTGGTGTTTTCGGAATACGTGCGCGACATTCCGAACAATCCGTCCCTCTCCATGAGCCGGGCCGAGGCGCGCAACACATCGTTGCAACAAGGTGTGCTTACGAAAACCGGAGGGCAGTTTGATTTCGCCATCGAAGGGGACGGGTTTTTCATGGTTGAAACCCCGGATGGCAACCGGCTGACGCGTGCGGGCAGCTTCTCGCCAAATGCCGAAGGCGATCTGGTTGCGATGGATGGTGCGCGTGTTCTGGATGCCAACGGTGCCCCGGTCTTTATCCCACCCGATGCAGCTACGATTGATGTCGGCAGTGATGGGACGTTGAGTGTCAACGGCCAATTTCTGGGCCAGTTGGGCGTTTTCAATGTCGCTGATCCGCAGGAGCTGATCCGCGAAGGAAATACGCGGTTTCGTGCCAATGGTGCGATAAACCCGGTTGATGAACCCGTTGTTTTGCATCGCTTTCTCGAAGGTTCAAACGTCAATGCCATTCAGCAGGTGACCCGCTTGGTGGAAATCCAGCGCGCCTATGAGCTGGGACAAAGCTTTCTTGACAGCGAAGACGAACGCGTGCGCGGGGCGCTCAAGGCGCTGATGCGCTGAACGGTAAAAGGAGAGTTTGACATGCGAGCCCTGAAAATTGCCGCCACCGGAATGACCGCGCAACAGATGCGGGTCGAAACGATTTCGAACAACCTGGCAAACATGAACACCACCGGCTACAATGCCCGTCGGGCCGAATTTGCCGATTTGCATTATCAACAGATGGCGCGCGCCGGAACCGTAAACGCCTCGGACGGAACAGTATTGCCGACGGGTATTCAACTTGGTCTGGGTGTGCGGCCCGCAGCTGTTACCGTGCAACTGGAACAAGGTGCTTTGTCAGCCACCGGCAGTGATCTGGACGTGGCGATTGAGGGGCGCGGATATCTGGAAGTCACGCTGCCCAGCGGTCAGTCCGCGTATACGCGTGACGGCAGCCTCAAGCGGTCGGCAGAGGGTCTGATTGTAACCTCCGATGGTTATGCGGTTTCGCCGGAACTCACCGTTCCCGACGACGCACGGTCAATTTCGATCAATGCCGCGGGTGAGGTCTATGCTTATTTCGACGACTCTCCCGAGGGGCAGTTGCTGGGTGAGTTTGTCCTTGCCAGCTTTTCGAACGCCAAGGGGCTGGAAGCCATTGGCAGCAATCTGTTCAAGGAGACCGAGGCGTCGGGTGCCCCGGTGCTGGGAACTCCGGGAAGTGATGGGCTGGGCACATTGCGGCAGGGTTATCTGGAAGACAGCTCGGTCGACGCAGTGCGCGAGGTAACCGAACTTATCGAGGCGCAGCGCGGCTATGAGATGAATGCCAAAGTCATCTCGGCTGTGGATCAAATGATGAGCGCGACAACGCAGGTGCGATGATGCGAGGGATCGGCATATGTTTGGCACTACTGGCTCCAATCACAGCACAGGCTGACATTGTGGTTCCAACCCGCACGATCCGGGCCAAAGAAATCATTTCTGCAACTGACTTGAAAACAAGCCCGACGGATGTCCTAGGTGCGGTGACTGACCCTGATTTTCTGATCGGGCAAGAGGCGCGGGTGGCACTGTATCCCGGCAGGCCGGTCCGAGAAGTTGATGTAGGCCCCCCCGCCATCGTTGACCGCAACGATCTGGTCGTCCTGATATTCGACCGCCAAGCCTTGTCGATAACCGCGGAAGGCCGCGCCTTGGGGCGTGGCGCTGCTGGGGATCGCATCCGGGTCATGAACCTGTCGTCCAGAACAACTGTAACCGGCCAAATCCGCGCGGATGGCCAAGTCGAGGTTAAGTAATGACCGGACTGTCGAAAACTCTCCTTCTCATAGCTTTGTCTTTGGCCGCGTGTGGTCGTCTGGATCATCTTGGCAAGCCCCCGAGTTTTACACCAAACGAAGAATCTCCCGAGCAGGTTGCCATGCTGTGGCCGGGTCTGCCTTTGCACACGCAACCACAACGCACCGTTGACCGCTCATCTCTTTGGAGCGGAGGGCAGCAATCCTTGCTGGGCGATCAGCGGGCGATCAAGAAAGGTGACATTCTGACTGTAGTCATCGAGTTGGATGAAAAAGCTGAGATATCAAACAACACCAGACGGTCCAGATCAGGCTCGGAAAACCTTGAGGTTCCTGGCCTCTTTGGATTGCCCCAGCGCGTGCAAAAACACTTACCTGACGGGGCATCGCTGGATGAAGCCGTGTCCATCGAAGCGGATTCCACAAGTTCCGGGCGGGGATCTGTGAGGCGAAACGAGAAACTAACCCTGCGTGTCGCCGCGACGGTTTTGGATGTTCTGCCGAACGGGGTTCTTTCGATTTCCGGCTCGCAGGAGTTGCGGGTCAATTTTGAACTGCGCGAGCTTTTGGTGGCCGGGTATGTCCGCCCTCAGGATATCTCGCGTCAAAACGAAGTTACCTACGACAAGATCGCCTCTGCGCGGGTGTCTTATGGTGGAAGAGGTCAGATTACGGATGTCCAGCAACCCCGATACGGCCAGCAAGTTCTTGATTCACTCTTGCCATTCTGAGGTGCGACCGTGATTGCAAAACTGGTTCCAGTCGTTCTCCTGATTGTCGGCCTGGGTGCGGGTGTCGGTGCCGGGCTGTTTCTGTCACCTTCGGGCAAGCCCGACAAAACAGCCGCCGAAAAAGAAGTGGCAAAAGAAGAGAAGGCCGGTCACGAGAAGTCTGAAAAGTCCAAGGAAAAAAAGCCAGCCTATGGGTATCTAAAGTTGACCAAGCATTTTGTCGTTCCGGTGGTTGGGGATGACGAAATCGAAGCGATGGTCACTTTGTCCCTCAGCCTTGAGGCGAACACAGCAATTGAAGAAACTTTTTATTCCATTGAGCCCAAGTTGCGGGATGGCTTTCTTCAGGTTCTGTTTGATCACGCAAATACCGGGGGATTTGATGGGACGTTCACAGAATCCCGGAATCTGGATGTCTTGCGTAAGTCCTTGTTGGAAGTGGCGAAAAAAGAGCTGGGTGAAGATGTTTCAAAAGTGCTGATCATGAGCGTGAACCGTCAAGATACCTGACGAAGGTCGCTTCACGGCACGGATCCGGTCAGCATTAACGGGTTTGCTTTCGAGCAACGGCCTGCCGATGGCTTTTTAGCTGCTGCTCCCGCAGGGTTGCGACGGCTTGTTTGCGGCCAAATGCAATTCTGAGCGCCTCCAGACCGGCCAGTTTCTGAGCGCGCGTTTGGGCAAGTCGCATGTTCAACGCGCGGCGCGTGGCAGATTCCCAGCCATTCCAAAGAATGTCGGCCCCGGATATCTGATATCCTTCTGTCCAACCGCTGGCTTTGCGCACCTGGTCAAGCTGATGATCCAGTTTCGCCAATTGGTTCTGAATTCTGGCCTCGGCCTCGAGGATTGGGCGGAGTGTCTGAAATTGCTTCTGGAAAGCGACGTCGGCTATTTTGTCCAGCCCGCTTAACTGAGTGTCCTTCATCGGATCTGCTCCTTTGCACGTTTCCGCATCGCTTCGGCGAACCTGATTGCAGCGGCAACGGGGCGGAAATGTTCTTCGGCGATCTCCTGCCCGATGTCGACAGTTGCGTGAAGCGCGCGCGCCGTCGGGGGATCCGAGCGGATCGGAACGCCAGCCTGAGCCGCAGCGGAACGGATGGAAGCGGCTACTGCATCCACACCTTTGGCGACACAAACAGGTGCGCTGCCAGTAGCCCTGGACCACTTCAGTGCAACGGCAAAATGGGTGGGGTTTACGATAACAACATCCGCGCCCGGAACATCTGCCATCATCTGGCTCGAGGCGATCTCCTGTGCACGTTGACGGCGGTGTTGCTTTACATAGGGGTCGCCTTCGGCGTCCTTTGTTTCATCCTGGATCTCTTTGCGCGACATGCGGTTCTTGCGCATGTGCTCGGCGTATTGCCACAGAAAGTCGATAACGCCGATGCCGAGTGCGATGGCAACCACAATGAACAGGAAGCGAAACAACAGGTTCATCATCAGCAGTATGGATGACTTTGCCGGGGCCGCGCTGGCAGACAGAATTTCGGCCAGATTCGACTTGATGAAAAGTGCGAGGCACAGGCTGTAAATCGCCAGTTTGGTTGCGCTCTTGGCGAACTCGAACAAGCCACCGCGCCCGAACTTGTTTTTGGCATTCGAAACAAGGGAAATCCGCGAAAGCTTTGGATTCAGTTTGCTGGGGGCGAACACCAGCGTGCGTTGGGCAATCAGGTTTAGCAGAACGGCCACCGCGGGCAGGCAGAAAAGCACGGCAATGGGTGTCACCGCGCCACTCAGAATTCCGGCAACCGTCGCTGTCGCAGGTCCCATTTTCAGAAGGTTCGCGATCTGGTCGGATTGGTCGATCAGGACCATGAACAGAGTTCCCAATTGCGCGACGGCGTACTGCCCTGCCGCCAACAATGCGATCAGCAGTCCGGTATATGCCGCAACAACCGACAAGTCGTTGGACTTGGGAACTTCACCCTTTTCACGGGCTTTCTGGAGCTTTTGCGGCGTCGGCTCGTATGACTTGTCGCTGTCGTCATCGGCACCGCTCATCGCTGGCCTCCGATCGGGTTCATGAAGAAGGCAATCAGCGCGTCAGACCAAACAGAGAGGATCAATGGTGCGCCCGTAAACAGCAGAAACAGCCCGGCAAATGTTATTGCTGGCGCGCCCACGAAGGCGACCATCAATTGCGGCATGGCCCGGTTGATAACCCCAAGTGCAAGATTGTAGATCAACGAGGCGATGACGAATGGCGTTGCCAGCGAGAAGGCCAACCCAAAGCTGCGTGAGATTTGTCGCACACCCCAATAGGACAAATCTGCCGAGCTTGGCACCAACCCCATGGGGAATAGGGCATAACTCTGGATCAGGAATTGCGCGGCCCGTACGTGCAAGCCCATGATGACGGCAAGCGTTAGCCCCGCGATCGTTAGCAGGTATCCCATTGCCGGAACAGGATCAGTGGCCGCCGCACCCAGCAATTGCGACAATGACGTGGATTGCGCGGCAATGGATCCGGCGGTTTGCAGCGCCAAAACAAACAGCCGCAGCCCGGTTCCAAGCGCCAGCCCAATCAGGATTTCTGTCCCAACCAACCGCCCCAGCGTCCACAGGTTGAGAGACAGGTCCAATGGTTGGGTTGCCGGAAAAATGATCAGGGTAAAGGCGACGGATATCCCCAGTTTCATCCGTGTTGGAATGCTGCGCTCGCCGAAAGCAGGCAGCAGCGAAACCAAAGCAGAGACGCGCAGAAAAACCGCAAAGGCCTGCCAGAGCGGTTCGGCCAGCTGCGTCAACAATTCTGGCGGCAGAGCGATCACGCGGGAACAGTTCCTACCAGCGCGGGTTTGGCTTCCAACCCGATTTCCTCAAAAGAAAGGACCGGGTTTGGAACGCCGCGCGCATGCATGATCGTACGCAACAACCGGCGTCGCCGGGTCGAGGTCACGACAGCAGGAAACAAACCGTTATCAGCAGATCTGGCGATACTGCTGACCATGCCGTCGGCCAGCTTGTTAAACAGGTTCGGCGGTAGCGCGACATCCAGTCCGGCGCTGGGCGCGTCGACCTGATAGGTGGTGAACGTTTCCTCCCACTCGGGGGCCAGTTGGATCAGCGGGATCGAGCCATCCTCACGCTTCATATCGGCGACCAGTTGAAATCCGAGACGCTGGCGCACCAATTCGCAGATGCCTTCAGGCTGGGTGGTTGTCAGCCGTGCTTCGGCAACGCTTTCAAGGATCAGGGCCATGTTCCGGATCGAAACCCGTTCCTCCAGAAGCAGTCGCAGAACGGCGTGCAATGTGTCCATTGGCACTTTGTCGGGGATCAATTCATCCAGCAACTTGCGGTTTGCCTCAGCCCGAACTGGGTCGCTCAGGCGGGTCATTTCGGTCAGCAGGCGGCGCAGGGATTTCAACGTCAGCAAGCGCGAGAAGTTCTGCTTGATAATCTCTAGCAGATGCGTGGCCAGGATCTCGGGCGGTGAGACGATAGTGGCCCCGTTCAGCGCTGCGTCCTCCTGATGTTTGGGCAGGATCCAGCGGGCAGGCGCGCCGTAAACCGGCTCGGTCACGTCATTGCCTTCGGGCAACAGATCGAACCCGTCCTGAACCAGAGCCAGAACCAGATCGGGGTTCAGAACGCCGCGCGCCTGTTCGACCCCCTGAACCTTGATCACGTAGGTTCCGGTTGGCAGGTCGGCTCGATCAGTCAGGCGAATTTCGGGCAGGATCAATCCGAAGGTAGACGCCACGTAGTTGCGCATATTGGCAATGCGGGCATCCAACCCAGTTCCGGGATTCAAAACCAAGCTTACCAGATCGGGTGCGAATTCAAGGTGCACGTCATCCAGGTCCAGAATATCACCAATAGCCTGCGAGACCGACACCTCGGTTTCGGTCGCCTGCGAATGCAATGACGGATCTGTTTCTTTCTGCTTTTTCCGAATTCTGTAGGCCGCATAACCAAGTACAGCTGCACCGAGGATGAACGGCAGGAAAGGCAGGCCGGGCACCAGCGCAAACAGGACCATAAGAACCGCCACGGTAGACAGCGCAGCCGGATGACGCCCAAGTTGGGAGAAAATGGCATTGTCGGTGGCACCCTGTGTTCCGCCGCGCGCCAGCAGCAATGCAGAGGCAATCGAGATGATAACCGCGGGGATCTGCGAGACCAGACCATCACCGACGGTCAGGATTGCATAAGTCTCGAACGCCGAAGCCACCGGCATTCCGTGCACGATCACCCCCATGACCAAACCCATAACAAGGTTCAAAAGAGTGATCAGAAGGCCAGCAACGGCATCACCTTTGACAAATTTCGACGCACCGTCGAGCGAGCCGAAGAATGTCGTTTCCTGCTGTTCGCGTTCCCGCCGTTCCTTGGCTTGCTGATGGTCGATGGCCCCGGCTGACATGTCGCTGTCGATGGCAAGCTGCTTGCCCGGCATCCCGTCCAAGGCAAAGCGCGCGCCGACCTCGGCCATACGGGCGGCCCCTTTGGTGATGACCATGAAATTCACGATCAGCAGTACGCCGAAAACCACAAGACCCAGAAAGATGCTGCCGCCCATGACGAAATTGGCGAACCCTTCAATCACGTCACCAGCTGCGTTGGGTCCAGTATGCCCCTGACCGATGATCAGTTTGGTCGACGAGACGTTCAGCGACAGGCGCAGCATCAGCGATGCCAGCAGGATCGTTGGGAAGGACGAGAAATCCAGCGGACGTTCGATGAACAGCGTCAGAGTGAAAATCAGGATGGCCAGCGCGAAAGAGGCGGCTAGCCCCACATCCAGCACCCAGGCAGGCATGGGCAGGATCATCATGACGATGACGGTCATCAGCGCCAGTGCCAACAGGACAGTGGGCGAAAACAGGGACCGGATGTCAATCTGGGGCACGCAGGTTTCCTAATTGAAAGGGATGAAAGCAGTTGCTGTGCTATTGGTCGGGACCAGAGAGCCCAAGGCAGTGGTGGCGGGTGAAGCCACTAGCACCGGAATCAAGGGCGTTCCGGCCCTTGTGAACGGATCGCGTGACTTGCCAGAAAACCCGTGCGAGGGCGGGTTGTCCAATTGAGCCATCACTGTCTGGAACCGACCACGATAAGCCTCGGCCAGAGCATTCGTGCGGGAATGATACGCCCCGGCCGCAGCAGGCCACGAACCAAGTTCGAAATAAAGGTCTTTCAGGAAGCGGGCGGCGTAGGTTGCGTTCGCATCCGGCTCAAACATCGCATCGATCGAGCGGAAGGCCTTACCATGCCAGCGATAATTGACCTGGAAACACCCGACGTCAAAGCTGCGAGAGCCCGCTTTGAAAATTTTGAAAACATAGGCCTTGGCCTCGGCCTCGGACTTGAACCAATACCCCTGACCTTCGGCATTTATTGTCCAGGGCCAGGGCTGCAACAGCCCGTCGACTGTTCGCCCGGTTTCAACGCGAGTTATGGCGCGCAGCACGTCCAGCGGAACATCTTCGGACAGTGCCGCACGGCGCGCGGCCTGATCACAAAGCCCGCCTGTCGGTGCTGCGTGCATGGCAGAACCCACCTGCGCCAACAGCACATGCAGTATCATGAAAGCAATTGGTATTCTGCGAATTGGCATTCTGCCGGTCCGGGATTCTGGTGTTCCCGGCCAAGCTAGCCGCCGATCGGTTTACAGAGAGTTATCGCAGCCTCAGTTTCGGTCGATCCTGCGCCCGAAAACAACGCTTGTATTGGTGCGCAGGACGCCGGGGATCTTCGCCAGATCGTCCACCAGAATGTCCAGATCCTCCAGCCTCGGGGCATCTGCGGTCAGCATCAGATCGAATTCACCATTGATCGACAGGCATAGTTTGACCTCGGGATAAGCCTCGAGCCGTTTAAGGATCCGGTTGGTTTCCTTCTGCTGCACTTCCAGCATGACGATGACCTGCACTTTGGGCGTGTCTTCCGTGGACCCAAGGCGCACGGTGTATCCGGTGATTACGCCGCGATGTTCCAGACGATTGATCCGTTCATGCACAGTCGTGCGGGCCACACCCAGCGAGGCCGCGATCTGCGTGGTCGAGGCACGTGCATTGGCTTGCAGGGCGGCGATGATACGGCGGTCAAGCTGGTCCATTGGGGCTCCGGTTTGCGGTAAGTCCGGGTTTAGATCAGATGGACATCCTTTCTCAAGGCTCACGCGGTATGCGTGGGTGCAGGTCGTCGATTATGATCGGGTGCGCGTGCGGGCCCGCCCCGGCCAGATGCGGATGATCGGCTGGCAGATCGGGGTGAGTGTGAACAACCGGTTCCTGATCGTCACGCGGCCAAAGGCTGACTGCCACAATCACGCCTGCCACGGACAGAATAGACATACTGCCGAGCGCAACAGTCGGCCCATAAACGGTCATTATCCACCCAGCCAGCGGATACAGCACCAGCCAGCAGCCGTGTGACAGAGTAAACTGTGCAGCAAAGACAGCGGGGCGGTCTTCGGGATGGGCGGAACGGGTCAACAAACGACCCGAAGGCGTAAGGGTTGTAGAATATCCAAAGCCAGTAAAAGCCCAAAAAACGGCAAGGACACCCAGCGTAAGCGGGATCGTCGCGGTCAGAACCGAGGCGACGGCCATAGCGCCCGACGCAAGAATGGCTCCGGACAGCATAACCTTGCGATCCTCAATCCGATTCAGCAGTCGGGGCAGAGTAAACGCCGCCAGCATCGACCCGCCGCCAAATCCGGCCAGTGCAATGGCCACGGCGCTTTCTGACAGGCCAAGGGTGGCCCGCACGATGACCACTGTGTTGACGATTACCATCGAACTCAGCGCTGCGGCGCTCCAATTAAGCGCAAGCAGCCCCCTCAGCCGGGGCGTTTTCAGATAGATGCGAATTCCGCGTGTCGTGCGGTCATAGATTCCGCGTGGTTTGCTGGGCTTGGGCGAGGGCAGGACGACCGAGACCACCAGCAATGCCGAAGCAACAAATCCCAGCGCTGTGCCCCAGAACAGGCTGTTGAAGCTGACCAGCAACAGAAGAGCCGCGGCAAACATCGGGCTCAGCAGGCTTTCCATGTCGTAGGCAAGACGTGACAGTGACAAAGCGCGGGTATATTCGTTTTCGTCCGGCAACACGTCCGGGATCGTTGCCTGAAAGGCGGGCGTAAAGCCCGCCGAGGCGGATTGTAGCACGAAGATCAGCACATAGATTTGCCAGACCTCGGTCACGAAAGGCAGGCATACAGCGACTGCGGCGCGGATCAGGTCCAGAAGAACCAGCATTTTCCGACGGTCCAGCCGCTCGGCAAATGCAGCGGCCAGGGGGGCCACGGTGACATAGGCCACCATCTTGATCGTTAGCGCGGTGCCCAGCACAAGGCCAGCAGCGTCTCCGGCCAGATCAAAGGCCAGCAGCCCAAGCGCGACTGTGGCCAGCCCGGTTCCGGTCAGGGCGACGATCTGGGCAGCAAACAGGTGGCGGTAGGTCCGGTTTTTTAGAATGCTCAGCATGGTTCAGAGGTATTTCGTAATGGCTTTGAAATCCTCGATCCCGCCGCTATCGCCATCGGAAGACAGGCAATGGTCGATGTGATCATGGATCAAGGCGCGCTTGGCGTTGGTGACCGCTTTTTCAACGGCAAACAGCTGTTGGGCGATGTCAGAACAGGGCGCCTGACCTTCAAGCATGGCAATGACCTTTGCCAGATGCCCGTGGGCCCGTTTCAGCCTTGCCGTGATATGCGGATGCGACTCGCGGGGTACATTTGTCATGATGTATCCCTATCCCCCCCATGAGGATATTGTCAATCTTGTTGCGGGGATTTGCCCGTGACTTTTGGACGGCGTTGAGTTTATGGACCAAACCGCCTATCTCGGAGGCGATACCGCACAAAGGAATAGTCGGGTGGCGAACCATTTGTACAAAAACGACCTGCCGGACGGGCTGGATCTGGGCCCTGTTGTGGCCATTGACTGTGAAACCATGGGTCTGAACCCACATCGGGACCGCTTGTGCGTGATTCAGATGTCGGGTGGTGACGGCAACAGCCATATCGTGCAGGTGGAAAAAGGCCAGACTGAGGCGCCGAACCTATGTGCCATGCTGGAAAACCCTGACGTGCTGAAGCTGTTCCATTTCGGGCGCTTCGACATCGCCGCTATGTACCATACATTTGGTGCTCTGGCCGCGCCGGTTTATTGCACCAAGATTGCCAGCCGCCTGGTGCGGACCTATACCGACCGGCATGGGCTCAAGAACCTGTGTCAGGAACTCATCGGTGTCGATATTTCCAAACAGCAACAGATGAGCGACTGGGGCGCAACCTCATTAACGGACGCTCAATTGGATTATGCTGCGTCTGACGTTCTTTATCTGCATCAGCTGCGCGATGCGCTGAACATTCGGCTGGCTCGCGAGGACCGGACTGAAATGGCGCAGGCCTGTTTTGACTTCCTGCCGATGCGTGCGAAACTGGACCTCGCCGGTTGGCCCGAAACGGATATCTTTGCGCACTCATGACCGATACCGAAGCATTCCTGAAAACCGCCCGTCAGGTGGTGACTGACGAAGCCCGCGCGCTGGACGTACTTGCCGACAGTCTGGACGCGCATTTTGCTGAAGCCGTGCAGCTGATCCTTCAGGCCACCGGGCGCATCATAATCAGCGGTATCGGCAAGTCAGGCCACATAGGTCACAAGATTGCGGCCACGCTGGCCAGCACCGGAACGCCTGCCTATTTCGTGCATCCGGCCGAGGCCAGCCATGGTGATCTTGGCATGGTCTCCAAGGGTGATGTGGTTTTGGCGATTTCGAATTCGGGCGAGGCACCGGAACTTGCCAATCTGCTGGCCTTTACGCGCCGCTTTGGCATTCCGCTGATTGGATTGTCCAGCAAACCTGACAGCACATTGATGAAACAGGCCGACGTACATCTTCTGATCCCGTCGATGGGCGAGGCCTGCGGTTTTGGTATGGTGCCGTCGATCTCCACAACGCTGACCCTTGCCATGGGGGATGCACTGGCGATTGCCCTCATGAAATACCGCGATTTCCGGCCCGAGGATTTCCGTGCCTTCCATCCCGGCGGCAAACTGGGTGCTCGGCTGAGCACAGTACAGGATCTGATGCATGTCGGAGAGGCCCTGCCTCTGATTGCGGCACATACTCCGATGAGCGATGCGCTGATCGAAATCAGCCAGAAGGGGTTTGGTGTTGCTGGCGTAACAGACCCGCAGGGTCAATTGGCAGGGATCATTACAGACGGTGACTTGCGGCGCCACATGGATGGGCTGCTGAACAAAACGACCGAGCAGGTCATGACCCCCAACCCCACAACCATATCCCCGGATGCGTTGGCGGAAGAAGCGGTAGCAATCATGAATGACCGTAAGATCACCTCGCTCTTCGTGGTTGACGAGGCGACATCAGGTCAGGCTTTGGGGCTGCTTCATATCCACGACTGCCTGCGCGTCGGTCTGGGCTGAGGGAGGCTGAAGTGGACAGGTATTCCCGCATGGTGCAGTTCCTGAAGGTGCTGTTGCCGCTTGCGGCTATTGTGATGTTGTCCACGGTATTCCTGCTGTCCCGCAGTATCGAAACAAACGTTTCCGTGCCTTTCGCGCAGAAAGACATTGATGAGAGACTGGCACAACAGGTGGTAACGCGGCCGGATTACCGCGGAACGACCCGCAAGGGAGAGACCGTGCACATCGAGGCGGTGCAAGCCACGCAGGGCACCGAGGCGTCGGTTCCGACCGCTTCCGAGTTTCGCGGCCGCTTTGGGCTGCTCAATGGCGGCACAATTACGCTGGATTCGAATTCCGGCCTGATCCGTCCGGATAGTGGAACAGCAACCTTTGTTGGTGACGTGGTCATCACCACGGCGGATGGGCTCAAGGTCACGACGGATCTGCTCAATACCTCGTTGGACGAAGTCCGGGGCGATACGCCGGGGCAGGTGAACGGAACCGGTCCGATCGGTAACTTTTCCGCGGGGCGTATGACCTTTGGCACTGAAAAAACGGACGGGCCGGTCCATATTGTTTTTACAGATGGTGTGAAGCTGGTATACGAGCCTGAAAAAGCAGAAAGATAACTTGTGTTCGATTTTCGATTTGTTCCTTTGTGCCTCGCCTTGATCGCGGGCGCCGCGCCCGTGACTGCGCAAGAGGCGCAGGTGGCTTTTGGGTCCGCGAATGCCGATCCGAGCCTGCCGGTCGAGGTGACATCGGAAACCCTGAACGTCAATCAAGAGGACGGATCGGCCGAGTTCATCGGGAATGTCATCGTCGTACAGGGTGAAATGCGACTGACAGCCGAACGCGTGCTGGTTATCTACAATCAGGAACGCTCGGCGATCGAGCGAATGGAGGCCACCGAGAATGTGGTTCTGGTCAGCCCGCCGGATGCAGCGGAAGGCGACTGGGCTGAATACAAGATCGGCTCGGGTGAGATTGTCATGAAGGGCAATGTCCTTCTGACACAGGGCCCCAGCATCATCAGTGGCGATCAGATGAACGCCAACCTGACATCGGGCACTGCGACAATGACCGGGCGGGTCAAAACGATCTTGCAGCAGGGAAACAACTGATGGCGCGTCCCGATCTGAAACTGACCGAGGGCAGTTCCGGGCTGCGCATCGAGAAGCTGCGGAAGTCCTACAAAAAAAAGACGGTGATCCGCGATGTTTCGATGACGTTGGGTCGGTCCGAAGTGGTGGCGCTGCTGGGGCCGAACGGGTCTGGTAAAACCACAACGTTCTATTCAGTTGCGGGCCTTGTGTTCCCAGAGGCGGGAAAAGTCACGATCGACGGCCAGAATGTGACTACTTTGCCGATGTACCGGCGGGCACGGATGGGGATCGGCTATTTGCCGCAGGAGATGTCGATCTTTCGCGGCATGAGCGTCGAGGACAACATTGCTGCCGTTCTGGATATCACGGTCTCTCATGCGCATAAGCGCAAAGAGCGTTTGGAAGAGCTGTTGTCTGACTTCTCGATCGAACACTTGCGCCGGGCCCCGGCTCTGGCGTTGTCAGGCGGCGAGCGCCGCCGTGTTGAGATCGCGCGCTGTTTGGCCGCAGACCCCAAATACCTGCTGCTGGATGAACCGTTTGCAGGCGTTGACCCGATTAGTGTCGGGGATATTCGCCATCTGGTCGCGGATTTGAAAAAACGCGGTATTGGTGTGCTGATCACCGATCACAACGTCCGGGAAACGCTGGAAATTGTCGACCGGGCCTATATCCTGCATGACGGTCAGGTTTTGATGTCCGGCACACCTGATGAGGTTGTCGAAAACGAGAATGTGCGCCGCGTCTATCTGGGCGAGAATTTCCGCATTTCATAACCTTGCGCGGAGTTGTGCCAATTGCATGGCGGAAATCGCGTATATACACATCTGTTTTGATTGACTCTTCCCTCGTCTCTTGCCTCAATTGGCTTATGGCATTTACCCGGTTCCAGTCTGGATCTCGATGTCCCTTCTTCGAAGGGCTGGAAACAAGGCAACCGCGGAAAATGTCTCTACCCCCCACCCGATAAAAACAAGCTCGTCGCGTTTGCGGCGTCAGAATGGGTGTGAATTGTGAAGGAGATCACATGCGTTACCAAATCAGCGGAAAACAGATCGACATCGGTGCGGCGTTGCAGACACACGTGCAGACCGAACTGAATGAGGTCGTGGGCAAGTATGCGCAGCGGCCTACGGATGCCAACGTCGTCTTTTCCCGTTCGGCGCATGAATATGTATGCGAAACAACGGTGCACCTGTCCACTGGCCTGACGGCGCAGGCCAAGGCCCATGCAACCGAGATCTACGCGGCATTTGAGGCATGCTGTGATAAAATGGAAAAACAGTTGCGTCGTTACAAGCGCCGCCTGAAGGACCACCACAAGGATCGGGCCGAACCGGTTGAACTCTTTGGGGCGTCCTCTTATATCCTCGCTTCTAATGAATCGGAGTCGGTCGAAGAACCCGAATCGCTTCAGCCAATGATTGTGGCTGAGATGGAAACAAAAATCCCATCTTTGAGCGTTGGAGAGGCCGTTATGCAAATGGAACTTGCCGGTGCGCCAGTACTGGTGTTCAGAAATGAAAACAAGGACGGATTGAATGTCGTTTATCGTCGCGAAGACGGTAATATCGGCTGGATTGATCCGTAACAGGCAAGGATACGGGGCTGCACCCGCTGATGCGGGTGCGTGCCATGGAGCGTGATCATGGAGCTTTCGAGCATACTGAAGCCCGAAGCGGTGCGTGTATTGTCCGCGGCTTCCAGCAAGAAGCGGCTGTTTCAGGAAATCGGTGACGTCGCCGCGGCGACGCTGGGCATCGATCCTCAGGAAGCGGTTGATTTCCTGCTGGAGCGGGAAAGCCTTGGACCGACCGGTGTCGGCCATGGTGTGGCGCTGCCGCATGCGCGCCTGCCCGATCTTGATTCGGTTTCAGGTGTTTTTGTCATGCTTGAGAAGCCCATCGATTTCGGTTCGGTTGATCGCCAGCCTGTGGACATCGCCTTCGCGCTGTTTGCACCGGAAGAGGCGGGTGTTGATCACCTCAAAGCTCTGGCGCTGGTGTCTCGCACATTGCGGGATACTTCGGTTTGCACCAAGCTCCGGGCGAACCCTGATCCGGTAAAGCTCTATGCGATCCTGACTGAGGCGCAGTCTATGCAAGCCGCCTGATTAACAAAAAAAGCCCCCGAAAACCGGGGGCTTTTTTCTTTTCATTTGACCGGATCAACCACCGGTTCCCATTTCCAGCGTCCACCAGATTTTACCACCGCCTTCCTGATGCCAGGCGAATCCCATTTGGGTGGCTTTGGCGTCCATGATGACAGACCTTGGTCCAGGTTCCTGCATCCATGCGGCAAGTGTTTCCGTCTCGGTCTCGTAGGTTTCGGAAATGGCTTCCCCCAGGAACGTTCCGAAATAGCCGACACGCGCTGCCCGGTCGATTGGTGATGAACCGTCTGACCCAAAGTGCCAGGGCCGGTTCTGCCGCGACATATCCTTTGAATGTGTCGCTGCCGCTGCGTTCAGCTGCGCGTTCAGCTGTACGGGCTGCAACCCCTGTGCCTGACGCAAAGCATTGACCGAATCAAGCATGCGGAACTGCAGCTTTTCCGGATTGCCGCGGATCTTGTACACGGTCGGCAATGGGCGACCATCAGATCCCAGAGTGGTTGAGCCAGTGTTGGTACATGCCGCAAGTGCGACAAAGCAAATCAACAGTAAAGAAACGATGCGCGTCATGTTCGACCTGATTATTGTATCACAACAGGGCATAGCGCGCCTGCTTGTTCTGAGCAAACGCGCAATGGCCACAACTTGCGTGATTCTGCCGGTTTGGTTTGCGACTGAAGCATTCTGGCAATAGAATGCCTCTGATTTCAGACCTCACCTAAACACAGGACCCGTCGTCATGGTCAAAAAGCGCATTCATTCGCCCACCCGCAGGGGGTTTCTGGCAGGGGCTACCGCCACTCTGGCTACACCGGCACTGGCGCAATATATCCCGGGCGACCCGCTGCGCCCTGCACCCGAAACCGAACCGGCAGTTCGACGCAACGTATCCGGGTTCCGGGCATTGGATTGGCAACCGTATTTCTCGAACACCAGAAATGGCGCCATATTGGTCGACACCGTCTCAAGAGCGCTGCATTACTGGTCGGATGACCAAACAGTCTATAAGTTGTACCCGTCGTCGGTTCCGCTGACCGAAGAACTCACCCGGCGCGGGCGCACCAGTGTGATCCGCAAGGTCGAAGGCCCAAGCTGGTCTCCGACGCCGTCGATGAAGAAGAGAAATCCGGAATGGCCGGACTACATTCCTCCGGGTCCTGATAACCCATTGGGAACACACGCTTTATACCTGAGCTGGAAGTATTATCGCATTCACGGGACGCACGATACACGCAAAATCGGCCGCAGATCTTCGAACGGCTGCATCGGCCTTTTCAACGAAGACATCGCCGAGCTGTTTTCGATGGCGAAGGTTGGCACGCAAGTGTTGCTAATTTGACGACATTTTCGTGTACGAACCCGCTCACCGGTCAAGTTGCAATTGCATTCCCGCTCTAATGCTGATTAGAAAAAACTACGAGGTAAGTCTTAGATGTGCGGCTCTGGATATTGGAGCCGTGCAAATTCTGGAGGTTAATATGAAGAAACTCGTTCTCGCCGCAGCTCTGACTGCAGCAGCTTCGACTGCATATGCTGGCAACCTGGAAGAGCCGGTTGTTGAAGCACCAGTTGTTGTTGAAGAAACTCAGGGTTCGTCGCAGGGCATTCTGCTGCCGCTGATCCTGCTGGTCGTTGTTGCTGCTGCTGTTGCTGCAAGCTAATCCGACACGGAATTCATGAAAAAGGCGGTGGAGCAATCCACCGCCTTTTTTATTTCCAACAGGTCTTCAAGCCTGTTGCGCGCCGGGGGATACTGACAGGCCAGTATCAAGCCGAGCCTAACGTTCTCATAGGAAATGCGGGTTGCGTTCTGTAAACGCTTTACGCCAGCCACCCGCACAGATTGTCTTCGATCACCTTTCCAAGTGCCGCGATATGGGCGTCGTCATCGTTAAGGCATGGAATATAGGTAAACGCCTCCCCGCCTGCTTCTTCGAAGCTCTCTTTGATTTCTTCGTTAATCTCTTCAAGCGTTTCGATGCAGTCAGCAGAAAACGCCGGGGCAATAACTGCAATGTTCTTTTTGCCTTGCTTCGCCAGGTCGGCCACGTGATCCACCGTGTAAGGTTTCAACCATTCTTCGGGGCCGAAGCGCGACTGGAAGGTCGATACCAATTGATCATCTGTCCAGCCCAGCCGCTCCTTTAACAGCCTCGTCGTTTTAGCGCATTGGCAGTGATAGGGATCGCCCTGCTGAAGATACCGCTCGGGCATCCCGTGATATGAGCAGACAAGAATGTCGGGCTTTGTCTCCATAGCCTCGTATGCGCGTTCAACAGACTGTGCCAGCGCATCGATATAGATGGGTTCATCGAAATAGGCCGGAACGGTTCGCGTCGCGGGCTGCCAGGCTTCGTCCATCAGTGCGCGAAAGAACTGGTCGTTGGCGGTGGCCGTCGTTGCGCCAGCGTATTGAGGGTAAAGCGGAAAAAACAAGATGCGATCGCACCCTGCGGCTACCATCGCGCGCACTTTGGATTTGGTCGACGGGTTGCCGTAACGCATACAGAAATCGACCATGACCTGATCACCGTATCGTGCCTGCATCGTCTGGCTCAGCTTGGCGGTCTGGTCCTTGGTGATGGTCATCAGCGGACTTTCGCCTTTTTCCTGGTTCCAGATCGATTTGTATGCCTCGCCAGAACTGAAAGGTCGCTTGGTCAGGATGATCGCCTGTAGAATCGGTTGCCATTTCCACTTTGGATAATCGATGACACGCTGGTCCGACAAAAACTCATTCAGATATCGGCGCATCGGCCAATATGTGTAGTCGTCCGGCGTGCCCAGATTGGCCAGCAATATGCCGACGCGCCCCATCCTGATCTTGGGATGATCCGTAGGAGCATGAGCGGGTCGAGTGGCATCAAACATATGAAGCTTCCTGAATTTCTTGCGTTAGGGCCTGAAATAAGGGGATTTGGTCGCGCGTCAATCGGGCAGTTTGCCCTCGTCCGTGCGCAAGGCGTCAGCCAAACGTGTTTGCGCCGACCCGGGACGCAGTGGCTTTGGTTGACTGTCGTGGGGGGCCCATCCTGTCAGGCAGATCAGTTCGAACGTGGCTGCCAGACGTCCCGATACTGTGGTGAAATGAGACGCGTAAATGTTTTGCGCGGCCTCAAATACTGCGCGGTTGGTCGGGTGTTTCAGTCGCCCGGATAACGCATTGGCCTCACCCATATGCCGCAGATCGTGCATCAGGTGCCAGATGTCACGGTACTCAGCCGTGAGCGGCACCGAGTCTGCGACTGGCAAGGCCAGACCTGCCCGCTGCAACAAACCGCCGAAGTCTCGCAACCCGGCCATCGGGGCGATGCGGGGGCTGAGGCCACCGGTAACGTCAATCTCGGCCTGACCCAACGCCGCGCGCAATTCGTGCAACGTTTCGCCGCCCAGACAAACAACCAGCAACAACCCGTCGGGTTTCAGCGCGCGGTGGCATTGGATTAACTGACCCACCGGATCGTTTGCGCAGTGCAGTGTCATGGCGTGGATAACAAGGTCATGGGCGCCGGGTTGCAGTGCCAGCACATCGTTGTCCGCTATGATCGAGGCTTCGGGAAACGCGTCCGTCCAAAGCTGCGGGTATGCGGTCACGATCGCTGCCGCCGTAAAGGTTTTGTTAACCATGGAGAGCCGATCCTGAACCTCGTCCATCGCGGCGCGGTGCAGAAAAAGGGCGTCATCCTGCACGCGGCTGCGATGACGCAGAATGGCGGCACGGTCAAAAAGTGAGGGTGCAGTGGGTTCGGGCAGTTTCATAGCTGGCAAGTATCGCATCGCGCAACGGATTCAAACCGCACTTGCGCTGATTTATCCAACACGTTGCATGGGGTGCGGCGACCTGACCGAGTCCGATTTTGGCCTGTGTGGCCCATGCTGGCGGGAAACGCCATTCATTGGCGGCACGGTCTGTGAAAGTTGCGGTCTGCCCCTGATCGGGGGGCAGGACGAGTTTCGGACCGAGTGCGATGATTGCCTGAAGACCGCGCGCCCCTGGAGGGCAGGACGCGCAGCGCTTTTGTATGACGGCAAGGCGCGGTCACTGATCCTGGCGTTGAAACATGGTGATCGGCCCGAACTGGCCCGCCCTGCCGCGCAGTGGATGGTGCAGGCAGGGCGCCCATTGTTGCGACCGGATATGGTGATTGTTCCGGTTCCTTTGCATTGGTCTCGGTTGCTGAAAAGGCGATACAACCAGTCAGCACTGTTGGCGCAGAACCTGGCGCGCGAGACAGGATTGGAATGTGTACCCGATCTGTTGATTCGCAAAAAAAAGACGCCGGTGCTGGACGGCAAAACAGCTGCCGAGCGGGCACAGATTTTGGGCGACGCGATATGCCTTCACCCCCGAAAAGCCCGCCATCTTACTGGCCGGGACATTTTGCTGGTGGACGATGTGATGACATCCGGGGCAACACTGGCCGCATGCACTCGTGCCTGTCAGGCGGCGGGGACAAATCATATTTTCGTGTTGGCTCTGGCGCGCGTTGCCAAGGATGCCTAATTCGCCCAAGATTGCGCGAAATCCGAAGGGAACGGAAAATGAAGTCGGTAGAGATCTATACATCGCCACTGTGCGGGTATTGTCATGCAGCCAAACGCCTGCTGAAGCAGAAAGGTGTCGAGTTCAAGGAGATCGACGTGCTGATGCACCCCAAACGCAAACCTGAAATGATTCAACGTGCCGGAGGCAAACGCACGGTCCCCCAGATTTTCATCGGCGCTACGCATGTCGGCGGTTGCGATGATTTGTACGAGTTGGAGCGTCAGGGCAAGCTTGACCGTCTGCTTGCGGCCTGATGAAAACCGCGCTGCTGCAAATCACCTCGTCGGACGATCCGGCAGAAAACCTCGGGATGGTCCGAGGCATGATGGCCGAAGCGGCAGAACAGGGCGCCCGCTTTGTTCTGACGCCAGAGGTTACGAATTGCGTTTCGACCAGCACCACACGGCAGCGCGCGGTTTTACAACATGAAGAAGATGACATCACTTTGACGGGCCTGCGCGAACAGGCTGCTGATCTGGGTGTATGGCTTCTGATCGGCTCGTTGGGGCTCAAGACTCATGACAATGACGGTCGTTTTGCCAATCGTTGCTTTATGATCGGACCGCAAGGTCAGATCGTGGCGCGGTATGACAAAATCCATATGTTCGATGTGCAGGTCACCGAGACCGAGACGTTCCGCGAATCAAAGAATTACCGCCCAGGCGAAAAAGCGGTTATCGCAGATACGGATTTCGGCAAGGTTGGTCTGACCATCTGTTACGATATCCGCTTTCCATATTTGCACGCGGCACTGGCGCAGGCGGGCGCGCGCATTCTGACCGTCCCGGCCGCGTTCTCGCCGGTCACAGGTGCCGCGCATTGGGAAGCCTTGCTGCGCGCACGTGCAATCGAAACCGGGTGCTGGGTGCTGGCCCCGGCCCAAACAGGGGAACATCCAAAAACCGGCGGTAAAACACGCTATACTCACGGTCACAGCATGGTCGTCGACCCGTGGGGAAAGGTGCTGATCGACGCAGGGACCGATCCAGGCATTCACATTTTCGATTTGGATGATAGTTCTGTGACTGAGGCACGGCGACGTGTCCCTTCACTGCACCACCGCCGTTCCTTCGACGGACCCTGACAGAACGGAACAATGACAGACGACACCAATGCCCTTGCGGTCACGCTGTTCAGCGAGATCCTGACCGCCGACCAGCTATTGCGGAACCGGCTTAGCCGGGTGCTGCCCAAGGGCATGGAAATCTCGCATTTCTCGGTTCTGAACCACTTGGCTTTTGTCGCGGATGAGCGTAGCCCGGCGCAGCTGGCCAACACGTTCCACGTGACCCGAGGGGCGATGACCAACACCTTGGCCAAGCTGGAATGGGCCGGATACATCCACATCCGCCCCGACTGGGACGATGCCCGCCGCAAGATGGTCGCGATCAGCCCCGCCGGTAAACGCGCGCGGGATCAGGCGATTTCCTCGATTGCTCCGTTGATCAACCGCGTGGTCGGAGAGTTGGGGGACGACCGTGTTCGGTCGACACTGCCAGTGCTGCGCGATCTGAGAAAACAGCTGGAAGGGGAATAACCCTCAGCCCGGTTTCACACTCGCCGTCACATAGTTCACGCTTAAGTCCCGGTCCGAGATCGACCAGCTCCAGAGGATCGGGTTGAAGACGAACCCCTTGCGGTCCACCGGGTCCATCCCGGCCTGACGCAGCAGGTCGAACAACTCATCAGGGGTGATGAACTTGTTCCACTCATGCGTGCCGCGCGGCAGCCAGCGCATGACGACCTCGGCCCCGAAAATGGCCATGGCATAGGATTTCGGGTTGCGGTTGATGGTTGAGCAGATCAGCAGCCCGCCCGGCTTGAGCAATTTTTGCGAGGCGGTCAGGAAGCCCTCCGGGTCGGCCACATGCTCGACCACTTCCATGTTCAGGACCACGTCGAACTGCTCACCTGCGGCGGCCATGTCTTCGGCTGTGGTGTGGCGATAGTCGATCTCCAAACCGGATTGCTCGGCATGGATACGCGCAACAGGCAGGTTGCCTCCGGCGGCATCGGCCCCGACGACCTCGGCCCCCAGACGTGCCATGGGTTCGCTTAGCAGACCACCGCCACAACCGATATCCAGCAGGCGCAGCCCTTCGAACGGATTTCGCGCTTTCAGATCGCGGTCGAATTCACCGGCAATCTGCTGTGTGATATAATCCAAACGGCAAGGATTCAGCATGTGCAACGGTTTGAATTTCCCATGAGGGTCCCACCATTCCGCCGCCATCGCTTCGAATTTTGCGATCTCGGATGGATCCACCGTGTTCGGATGCGCTTGCATTCCTGTCTCCGTATGCTCTTTTACGCTTAAGGACTATATAGGGCCATAATGGACAAGTACCCGGACCAAAAGCGCGCAGTTCAATATCTGTACCCGCCGATCGATCCGTTCGACCAGCGTATGGTCGATATGGGCGACGGGCACCGTATCTATGTGGAACAATGCGGCAACCCCGAAGGCATACCGGTGGTGATCCTGCATGGCGGTCCAGGCGGTGGCTGTAGCCCCGCAATGCGGCGTTATTTTGATCCACAGGCCTACAGGGTGATTCTATTTGATCAGCGTGGGTGTGGCCGGTCTCGCCCCACGGCTTCGGTTGAAAACAACACGACATGGCATTTGGTGGCCGATATTGAACGGTTGCGCGACCTGTTCGAGATTGATGAATGGATTGCTTTTGGCGGCAGCTGGGGCGCGACCCTTGCGTTGATCTACGCGCAGTCGCATCCAGACCGGGTCAGCCGATTGGTGCTGCGCGGTGTGTTCCTGGCAACTGACGCTGAACTTGACTGGTTTTATGGCGGCGGAGCGGGACGTTTCTGGCCGGAACAGTGGCAGAAATTTACCTCACTGTTGCCCGAGGTGGAGCTGAAGGACACCATCACCGCCTACAATAAACGCCTGTTCTCGGGGGACCGCGCGACCGAGACCCTGTATGCGCGGGCATGGTCGCACTGGGAAAATGCGCTGGCGTCGATCCACACGAACGGATCAGTGGGCGAAAGCCCCGGCGAATACGCCCGTACATTTGCCCGGCTCGAGAATCACTATTTCTACAATAAGGCGTTCCTGGAAACGGATGGGCAGATCCTAGATCAAATGGACCGGATCGCTCATATCCCGGGACACATCGTGCAGGGGCGATACGACATGATTTGCCCGCCGCAGGCCGCCTGGTCGCTGAGCGAACGCTGGCCGAATGCCGAGATTAAGATGGTGCGTCAGGCCGGTCATGCGCTTTCTGAACCCGGGATCAGCGCAGAACTGATCCGGATCATGGATCGCGTGGCGGAGGGTTTGGCATGACACGCATCGACCGGCGTGCCTTGTTTGCCTCGGGTGCCGCAGCCGCGCTGCTTGCCGCGACTGGCGCATCCCTGGCGGACAGACCCGAGAAAGGCGGCACGCTGCGATTGGCCGTACCGCGCGACGACAGTCTTGAGCAGGTGGCACGCGGTGCGGTTTTCGACACGCTGACCGAGATCGCCCCGGATGGCACTTTGCGGGGCGAGCTTGCGACGGGCTGGCAAACCGACGCCGATGCGAAGGTCTGGAGCTTTGATCTGCGCAATGATGCGGTGTTCCACGACGGCGCGCCTTTGGACATCTCAGACGTTGCGACCGTATTGGCCGAAGTCGGGCATACCGAGGCATTGACCGCCAACCGTTTGCGGCTGGAACTGGCCGAGGCAAATCCGGGCCTTCCATTCCTTTTGGCGGAAAGTCGTTTTGTCATTGCCCGCTATGGCGAAGGCGTCACGCCGCTACACAGGGCCAACGGTACGGGTTGCTACCGTGTCGAGCGCGCCGAAGACGGGCGACATTTCCTGGGTCGCCGTGTTTCGGGACATTACAAGGACGGTCAGGCCGGTTGGGTCGATGCATTCGAAGTGATCGTTATTCCCGATGCCCGTGTCCGCGCCGAGGCATTGCGCGATGGCTACGTCGATATTGCGGCTTTCCCAGATCCGTCCGAGATCCGCAGTACGCGCGGTTTTCGCTTCCATCCTTCCGAGACCGATATGGCACTGGCCGTTTCAGGGGCAGTGGGATTGCCGCGGCAGATTGCCGGACGCACGGTTCTGGACGACGGTCGTATCGCTGAACGGTGGTGGATCGCGTAATTCCGGGTGATACTTCTGTCGGGGGTTGCAGACTCGGATCATCCTGCGTATATGCAGTTTCAACAGCGGTGCGTTGGACTTCCGGTCCAAGGCTCCACCGGAAAATTCGACGGGCCGCGCGCCCGTTTTTTTGTGCCCGACTGACAGGGTAGAGAACCTGATGACAAACGACCTGATAGCCAAAGCTGCCATCGACCGGCGACTTGCCGAGATCATCACCCCGGTGATCGAAGATCTGGGGTATGAGCTGGTCCGTGTCCGGCTGATGAGTGGTAAGCAGACCACGCTGCAAATCATGGCTGACAAACCCGAAGGCGGCATCGAAGTGGATGACTGCGCCGAGATTTCGAATGCGGTCAGCGCCACCCTGGATGTCGAGGACCCGATCCTTGACGCCTATACGCTTGAGGTGTCCAGCCCCGGTATCGACCGCCCCCTGACCCGCCTCAAGGATTTCGAGACTTTCGAGGGGTATGAGGCCAAGATCGAAACTTCTGAACTGATCGATGGCCGCCGCCGGTTCAAAGGGGAACTGGCCGGGATTGAAGGGGAAGAGGTTCTGATCAATATCCCCGAAGGGTCCGAGACGATCACCATCGGCCTGCAATTCGACTGGCTGAGTGATGCCAAGCTGGTCCTGACCGATGACCTGATCAAGGAAATGCTGCGCCAGCGCAAGGACGCCGGTGCCCTGAACGAAAACGCTTTCGACGAGATTGAGACCGAAGGGTCCGAAGAGGAGACGAACTGATGGCAATTACCTCAGCCAACCAGCTGGAGCTGCTGCAGACTGCCGAGGCCGTGGCCCGCGAAAAGATGATCGACCCCGGTCTGGTTGTCGAAGCGATGGAGGAATCGCTCGCCCGCGCCGCCAAGAGTCGCTACGGCGCCGAGATGGACATCCGCGTGTCCATCGACCGCAAGACCGGCAAGGCGACCTTCACCCGTGTGCGCACCGTGGTCGAGGATGAGGAGCTTGAGAACTATCAGGCCGAGTTCACCGTCGAACAAGCCAAGCAGTACATGGAAGATCCGCAGGTCGGTGACGTTTTCGTTGAAGAAGTGCCGCCGGTCGAAATGGGTCGGATCGCGGCGCAGTCGGCCAAGCAAGTGATCCTGCAAAAGGTCCGCGAAGCCGAGCGGGATCGTCAGTATGAAGAATTCAAGGATCGTGCGGGCACCATCATCAACGGTGCCGTCAAGCGCGAGGAATTCGGCAATGTTATCGTCGATCTCGGCGGTGCCGAGGCTGTTCTGCGCCGCAATGACAAGATCGGTCGCGAAAGCTATCGTCCGAATGATCGTGTGCGCGCGTATATCAAGGAAGTCCGCCGCGAAGTGCGTGGCCACCAGATCTTCCTGTCGCGTACCGCACCAGAATTCATGGCCGAGCTGTTCAAGATGGAAGTGCCGGAAATCTATGACGGTATCATCGAGGTCAAGGCCGTGGCCCGTGACCCCGGTTCACGCGCCAAAATCGCCGTGATCTCGTATGACGGCTCGATCGACCCTGTTGGCGCCTGCGTTGGTATGCGCGGCAGCCGCGTGCAGGCCGTTGTGAACGAACTGCAGGGAGAGAAGATTGACATCATCCCGTGGAACGAAGACCAACCGACCTTCCTGGTGAACGCGCTGCAACCTGCCGAGGTTTCGAAGGTTGTTCTGGACGAAGAAGCAGGCAAGATCGAGGTTGTCGTTCCGGAAGAGCAGTTGTCTCTTGCAATCGGTCGTCGCGGTCAGAACGTGCGTCTGGCAAGCCAGCTGACCGGGCTGGATATCGACATCATGACCGAAGCTGAAGAATCGGCGCGTCGTCAGAAGGAATTCGAATCTCGTACCAAACTGTTCATGGACAGTCTGGATCTGGACGAGTTCTTTGCGCAATTGCTGGTTTCCGAAGGCTTCACCAACCTCGAAGAAGTTGCCTATGTCGAGATTGATGAACTTCTGGTCATTGACGGCGTCGACGAAGGCACTGCGCAGGAACTTCAGACCCGGGCGCGCGAGTTCCTGGAAGCCCAGGCCAAAGCCGCTCTGGATGCGGCGCGCGCACTGGGTGCCGAGGACAGCCTCATTGAATTCGAAGGCCTGACCCCCCAGATGGTAGAGGCGCTGGCCAAGGACGATGTGAAGACGCTGGAAGATTTCGCAACCTGTGCAGACTGGGAACTGGCCGGTGGCTGGACCACGGTCGACGGTGAACGCGTCAAGGATGATGGCGTGCTGGAGCCCTTTGGCGTCACGCTCGAAGAAGCACAAGACATGGTCATGACTGCGCGTATCCTGTTGGGTTGGGTTGATCCGGCCGAGTTGGAGCAGGCGGAAGAAGACATCGACGGCGACGCAGCAGACGAGGAGGTCGAGGCCTGATCTCAGGTCTCGGGTGGCGCGTATGGGTCGCGGTGGCGTCCATAAGGATCGGTCTGACGGACCCGAACGCAAGTGCATCGCCACAGGCGAGGTTCAGCCTAAATATGGCTTGATCCGCTTTGTGACGGGCCCGGACGGTCAGGTCTTTCCGGATGTCGCGGCAAAGTTGCCGGGACGGGGCGTTTATGTGGCGGCGGATCGTGCTGCGCTGGACAAGGCCATTGGTAAGAAACTGTTTGCGCGGGGGTTCAAGGCACAGGTGACTGTGCCTCAGAACCTCGCGACAGAAGTTGAAAAGCAGATCGCGCGCCGTGTGATTGAGTTGCTCAGTCTGGCGCGCAAGTCCGGCGACGCGGTTGCCGGGTATGAAAAGGTCAAGTCGTGGCTGGACCGGGAAGAGGCTCAGGTGCTGATTCAGGCCACTGATGGATCGGGGCGCGGCAAGTCGAAGCTCAGTACGCCGCACTTCGGAAAATACATCGGTTGGCTGACGGCAGACGAATTAGGGCAGGCATTTGGGCGCCAAACGGTGATTCATGCGGCCTTGGCCTCTGGCGGACTCGCCAAACGTGTTGTAGAGGAAGCGCAGCGCCTGCGTGGCTTGCGCGAAACGGATGACGGCGGCAAGGGCCGCGCGGAAGGGTAAGAAGCTTTATGAGCGATAGTGACGGCAAAAAGACATTGGGTCTTCGTGGCGGGGCACGCCCCGGAAATGTGAAACAGAGTTTCAGCCACGGACGCACCAAGAATGTCGTGGTGGAAACCAAACGCAAGCGCGTGGTGGTCCCCAAGCCGGGCGCGGCAAAGCCGGGTGGCGGTGCCGCCCCTTCGGGTGATCCGTCGCGTCGTCCCGCAGGTATTTCGGACGCGGAAATGGCGCGCCGTATGAAGGCTTTGCAGGCTGCCAAGGCCCGCGAGGTCGAAGAGGCCGCTGAACGCGAAGCCGCTGAAAAGGCACGCGAAGAAGAGCGCGTGCGCCGCCGCGCGGAACAGGAAGCGAAAGAACGCGAGCAGCGTGAAGCGGAAGAGCGCGCGCGTCAGAAAGCCGAAGATGAAGAGCGCAAGCGCGTGGAGGCTGAAGAAGAAGCCAAGCGTGCCGCTGTTGCTGCTGCCGCTTCGCCGGCCCCTGAAGAAGCCAAAGCTGCACGCAGCCCGGCCAGCAAACCTGCGCCTGCTGCCGCACCTCGCAAGCAGGATCGCGAACGCGAACAGCGCGGTCGTGGCAAGGGTCGTGAAGACAACCGTCGTTCGGGCAAGCTGACACTGGGTCAGGCCACCGGTGACGAAGGCAGCCGCCAGCGGTCGATGGCAGCGATGAAGCGCAAGCAGGAACGCGCCCGTCAGAAAGCCATGGGCGGTTCGGTCGAGCGGGAAAAGGTGATCCGCGACGTACAACTGCCTGAGGCGATCATGGTCTCGGAACTGGCCAACCGTATGGCCGAGCGCGTGGCTGACGTGGTCAAATCACTTATGCAGATGGGCATGATGGTCACGCAGAACCAGACCATCGACGCTGATACTGCCGAGCTGATTATCGAAGAGTTTGGCCATAAGGTCACCCGCGTCTCTGATTCGGATGTTGAGGACGTCATCAAAGAGGTCGAAGACAGCGAAGCCGATCTGAAGCCTCGTCCGCCCGTCATCACCATCATGGGTCACGTCGACCACGGGAAAACATCGCTGCTGGATGCAATCCGCGATGCGCGTGTTGTGGCTGGTGAGGCCGGTGGCATCACCCAGCATATCGGCGCCTATCAGGTGAAAACCGATGGCGGCTCGACGCTGACCTTCCTGGATACACCCGGACACGCGGCCTTCACCTCGATGCGCTCGCGTGGTGCCCAGGTGACCGACATCGTGGTTCTGGTCGTCGCTGCCGATGACGCGGTCATGCCGCAGACAATTGAGGCGATCAATCACGCGAAGGCAGCCAAGGTGCCGATGATCGTGGCGATCAACAAGATCGACAAACATGATGCAAATCCGGACAAGGTGCGCACCGATCTGCTGCAACACGAAGTGATCGTCGAGAAAATGTCGGGTGAGGTTCAGGACGTAGAAGTGTCTGCCATCACCGGTCAAGGTCTGGACGAGTTGCTGGAAGCCATCGCATTGCAGGCCGAGATTCTGGAACTGAAAGCCAACCCTGATCGCGCTGCCCAGGGTGCCGTGATCGAGGCACAGCTGGACGTGGGCCGCGGCCCGGTCGCTACGGTTCTGGTTCAGAACGGTACATTGCGTCAGGGCGATATCTTTGTCGTGGGTGAGCAGTATGGTAAGGTCCGTGCTCTGATCAACGACAAGGGTGAGCGCGTCAAGGAAGCTGGCCCGTCGGTTCCCGTTGAGGTTCTTGGTCTGAACGGTACGCCTGAAGCAGGCGATGTTCTGAACGTGACCGAGACCGAAGCACAAGCCCGTGAAATCGCCGCCTACCGTGAACAGGCCGCCAAGGACAAACGCGCTGCCGCTGGTGCCGCAACGACCCTTGAACAGTTGATGCAGAAGGCAAAGGAAGACGAAAACGTCACCGAGTTGCCCATTCTGATGAAAGCAGACGTTCAGGGTTCGGCGGAAGCCATCGTTCAGGCAATGGAGAAGATCGGCAACGAAGAAGTACGCGTGCGCGTTCTGCATTCGGGTGTTGGTGCCATTACTGAAACGGATGTCGGTCTGGCTGAAGCGTCGGGCGCTCCAATCTTTGGCTTCAACGTGCGGGCCAATGCCTCAGCACGGAATACCGCAAACCAGAAGGGCGTCGAGATTCGCTATTACTCGGTGATTTATGACCTCGTAGACGACGTAAAAGCAGCCGCATCCGGCCTGTTGAGCGCCGAAATTCGCGAGAAGTTCATTGGCTACGCCGAGATTCGCGAAGTCTTCAAGGTTACTGGCGTTGGCAAGGTTGCTGGCTGTCTGGTCACCGAAGGCGTGGCGCGTCGTTCTGCCGGTGTCCGCTTGCTGCGCGACAACGTGGTGATTCACGAAGGCACGCTGAAGACGCTGAAGCGTTTCAAGGACGAAGTGGCCGAGGTTCAGTCGGGTCAGGAATGCGGTATGGCGTTCGAAAACTACGACGATATCCGCGCAGGCGACGTGATCGAAATCTTCGAGCGCGAAGAAGTCACCCGCACGCTGGACTAGCCCGGCAAAGGATGAAAACGAAAAACAGCGGCCCCCTTAGGCCGCTGTTTTCTTTTACCGAAGCGCTTATTTTGTCTGGGGCAGAAACGCATCTGAATGCATGATGATATCGAAATGATGCATTCCTTGCGCGAGCATAAAGCTGACAGAGTGTCCGGCCTTTCGCAGCCTTTCAGCATAGTCGCGGCTTTGGCGAATGAACTCACCTGTATCCCGTTCGGCTACCGAAACATGGTATCGAGGACCGGGCCGGGGCAGATTGCGGATGGGTGACAGATCGTTGACCTCGACCGGCGTCAATTGCAGTGGATCGTTCACCGACATCAGGCTGATCGGTTCCAGGTCGTATATTCCGCTGATCAGAATCACATCCCGCACCCGGAGCCCCGCTTTGGCAAGGGCATCTGATGAGGTTGCCATCACCATCGCCGCCAGATGCGCGCCTGCACTGTGACCTGACAGGGTGATCCGCGACGGATCGAACCCCAACTCCCCCGCCTTGGCCGCCAGCCACAACAACGCGTCACGGCATTCGTCGATCATGTCGCCAACCCGGGCATCGGGTGCCAGCGTGTAGTTTACAGTCGCAAAAGCTTGCCCGTGTTCTACCAGACCTGGTGCCATCAGAGACGATTCATTCTGGCTGAGCGCCTGCCAGTACCCGCCGTGAATGAAGACGTGCAGGGGTGCCTTGTCATCGCGAGCGGGAAAGAAATCAAGGACTTGTACGGGGCTGTCACCATAAGCCAGGGTTTCCCGTACCGGATAGTCGGCCCGCGCCTGAGCGCTTAGCGCCTTATAGCTGGCAAGATACGGGCTTAGGTCGCCGCCGATCATTGTGCTGGGGGAGTACTCCCGCTCCAGCTCGGATTGCGAAAATCCTCGATACAACATGTCTTAGGTCTGCCCGCTGTACATCAATTCGGTGCGCACGTCGTAAAGGTCGTGGAAAAACCGCAGCTCTAGCGCCTTTCGCAAAAAGGCCACGCCGCTTGAGCCACCAGTGCCGGGTTGCATCCCGATCACGCGCTCAACTGCGGTGGCATGATCAAAGCGCCAGCGTTGAAACAGGCTTTCCACATCCATCAGTTTTTCGGCCAAAGCATAAAGATCCCAGTATTTTTCAGTGTTGCGGAATACCTCGACCCAGATTTGTACCACGCGCGAATCGCCGCAATAGGGTTGGGCGTAATCGCGTTCGATCAGATCCTTGGGCACGTCGAACCCTTGACGGGCCAGCATGTGCAACACTTCGTCATAAAGCGACGGTTTGGTCAGAGCGGCATTCAGCATCTCCATCACCTCTGGGTCATGCGCATGGACCTTCAGTGTTGACGCATCCTTGTTGCCAAGAATGAACTCAATCTGCCGATACCCGTAGCTCTGAAACCCTGACGAGCTGCCCAGTGCCTGCCGAAACGTTAAATAGTCGGCAGGCGTCATGGTCAGAAGGGTTTCCCAGGCCGCAATCAGCTGCCGCTGAATGGCCTTGATGCGGTCGAGGTTTTTCATCGCTGGGCCAAATTCATCCTGTTGCAAAAAACGGCGCACCTCGACCAGTTGGTGATGCATCAGTTTCAGCCACAGTTCGCTAACCTGATGGATGATAATGAACAGCATCTCGTCCGGCTGCGCGGGGTCCTGAAAGGTCTTTTGCAGGTTCAGCAGTGTTTTGAGTTGCAGAAAATCTCCATAGCTTTTGCGATGTGTCTCGGCGAAATCAGTGACCAGAGTGTCTTCGACACCTCTTTGCAACAGACGATCGTCTTTGTTCGCGCCCATCTCATGCCTCCCTTGTGCGATCCTTGCACCTGTCTAGGCGTTGAGTTCGTAACTTTCCAGCGGGTTAGGTCCAGTCAAGGACAACCTTGCCAGAGAGGCCGGATTTCATCGCGGCGAAACCATCCGAGAAATCATCAACCGCAAAGCGATGCGTGATCACGCGGGACACATCCAAACCGTTTTGCAGCATGGCGATCATCTTGTACCAGGTCTCGAACATCTCGCGACCATAGACGCCCTTGATTGTGATCGCCTTGAAAACGATGCGCGACCAGTCGACCGGAGATTTCCCCGGCGGTATCCCCAGCAAGGCGATTTTCCCACCCATCACAAGCGCTTCGACCATCTGGTCCAGCGCGGCTTGTGAGCCGGACATTTCAAGCCCCACATCAAAGCCTTCTTTCATTCCAAGCTGTGCGATGATGTCGTGCAAATCTTGTTTGGAAACATCAACGGTCCGCACCGACGGCACCACATGTTCAGCCAGTTTCAATCGTTCAGCGTTAATGTCCGTAATCACAACATTGCGGGCACCTGCATGGCGGGCAACGGCGGCCGCCATGATGCCGATGGGTCCTGCGCCGGTGATCAGGACGTCCTCGCCCAGAAGGTCAAAGCTTAGCGCGGTGTGTACAGCATTGCCCAGCGGATCAAGGATTGCCCCGATCTCATCCGGGATATCGTCCGGCAGGGGAACAACGTTGAAAGCAGGCAGTTTCAGGTATTGCGCAAACGCGCCCTGTTCGTTCACCCCGATCCCGCGCGTGCCGGGGTCGAGGTGAAACTTGCCGGCTCGGCTTTGACGGCTTTCAGTGCCGATCAGATGCCCTTCGCCGGAACAGCGCTGCCCAACATCCAGACCGGTGACGTTGCGCCCAATCTCGACGATTTCCCCGGCGAACTCATGACCAGTGATCATCGGAACCGGAACGGTGTGAGAGGCCCACTCATCCCAGTTCCAGATGTGAATGTCGGTACCGCAAATTCCGGTCTTGTTGATCTTGATCAGCACCTCATCAGGCCCGATTTCGGGAACCGGGGCCTGTACCATCCACAACCCTTCTTCGGGTTTCGACTTTTCCAGCGCTTTCATCGTGTTGGGTCGCATCAAATCACCCCCAGTTCCTTGCCGACCCTGCCAAAGGCCGCCAACGCGCGGTCCAGTTCGTCCCGCGTCAGGGCAGCGTTCATCTGCGTTCTGATCCGCGCCTGTCCGCGGGGAACAACAGGAAAGAAGAAGCCCGAGACATACACGCCCTCGTCAAACAGCTTGGCGGCCATCTCTTGTGCCAGCGTTGCATCGCCCAGCATGATAGGGATAATCGGATGTTCACCGGGCAACAGATCAAAACCAAGCTTTTCCAGACCAGCACGCCAGTACTTTGCGTTTCCGAACAACTGCGCGCGTAGAATGTCGCCTTCTTCGACCAGGCGGATTGCCTCAAGTCCTGCGGCGACGATGGATGGCGGCAGCGAGTTCGAGAACAGATAGGGCCGCGCCCGCTGCCGCAGCAGGTCGATCACTGGCTGCGGCCCGGCGATGTAGCCGCCGATTGCCCCCCCAAGTGCCTTGCCCAAAGTTCCTGTCAGAATGTCGACATCAACACCAAAGTGATCCGGTGTTCCGGCGCCGCGCGGGCCCATGAAGCCGGTTGCATGGCAATCATCGACCATGACGATGGCATCGTATTTATCAGCCAGTTCGCGAATTTTCGGCAAGTTGGCCAAATAGCCATCCATCGAGAACACGCCATCGGTTGCGATCATGATATGACGCGCGCCATCCTCGCGCGCCTGCTTCAGCCACGCTTCCAGGTCGTTCATGTCATTGTTCAGATAGCGATAGCGCTTGGCCTTGCACAGCCGCACCCCGTCAATGATAGAGGCGTGGTTCAGACTGTCCGAAATGATGGCATCTTCAGGCCCCAGCAACGGTTCGAACAACCCGCCATTGGCATCAAAACAGGCCGCGAACAGGATCGCATCATCCTTGTTCAGGAATATCGCCAACCGCTGTTCCAGTTCCCGGTGAATATCCTGCGTTCCGCAAATGAACCGGACCGAGGCCATGCCGAATCCTTTCGGACCCATCGCATTTGTTGCGGCCTCGATCAGCGCGGGGTGATCCGCAAGACCCAGATAGTTGTTGGCGCACAGGTTGATCACCCGTTTGCCGCCCACCGTAATCTCCCCGCCCTGAGGCGAGGTGATCATTCGTTCGCGCTTATACAGCCCCTCGGATTCGATCTGTGCGAGTGTGTCCGTGATATGGGACAGGAATGCATCTGCCATGGCGACCTCCGTTCAACTGAGTCGCACATCTAACATAGCGGATGAATTTCCCAAATAGGGGAATTTCAATATACAGGAAAATTTTCCGTGAAGGCGGAAATTTGCTGACGTCAGGCGTTCTTTACGATCAAGAACACCCGCGCTGGTTCTTTGGCCGAGATGGAATGCACGATATCCGCGGCATAGCGGGCGGTGTCCCCTTGGCTCAGATCCGACACGGCACTACCCGATTTAACCTTGACGGCGCCTTCCAACACGGTCAGCTGCTCACGCGCGCCGCGCGCATGGGGCTGGCTGTTCAAGGCCCCGCCTTTGTCGAACTCGATATCATAAACCTCATGACCACCGGCCTCTTCCGGTGGGGACAGGATGCGAATGCGGCAGTTCTGCCCCATATTGTCGATGCTGGGCACTTCGGACGCGCGCAGCATCTCGATCTGATCACTGGCTTTTGAACCTTCCAGAAGACCGGCAAAATCCACCTGTAGCGCACGGGTCAGGTTCCAGAGGGTCGAGATCGTCGGGCTGCTTTCCCCGCGTTCGATCTGGCTAACCATGGATCTGGACACGCCACTCAGGTTTGCGACTGCTTCCAGCGACAGTCCTTTGGCCCGGCGTGCGTCTTTCAGGCGGGCGGGCAAAAGGTTCAGGATATCGTCTGTGTTCTCCGTCATGACGGAATCCATGCGTGTTGGGACCCCGCTTGTCAATTCCATCCGTGACGGCACGTCCTATAGGACAGGATCATGCTGCATGTGCATACTGACGACGATTCCAAGAGGAGAAAGACATGACAGACATCGTATTGCTGGATGGTGCGCGCACCGCGATTGGAACTTTCGGTGGCGCACTTGCGTCAACCGCACCCATTGATCTGGCGACGGTGGTCACCGAAGCGGCCTTAGAACGGTCAGGGGTAGAAGGTGCGCAAATCGGGCATGTTGTATTTGGCCACGTCATCAATACCGAGCCTCGGGACATGTACCTGTCGCGTGTTGCCGCGATGCAGGCTGGGATTCCGAATGGCACCCCTGCGATGAATGTAAACCGTCTGTGTGGCTCGGGCGCACAGGCGATCGTGTCGGCGATGCAGTCCTTGATGCTTGGCGATGCCGATTTCGCTGTGGCAGGTGGCGCAGAAAGCATGTCGCGCAGCCCTTACATTGTTCCACAGGCACGCTGGGGCGCGAAAATGGGTGATGTCACTTCGCTGGACATGATGCTGGGTGCGTTGAACTGCCCCTTTGGCACAGGGCACATGGGTGTGACGGCCGAGAACGTTGCCGATGAACACCAGATCAGCCGTGAACAGATGGACGACTTCGCCCTGACCAGCCAGACCCGCGCGGCAGCCGCAATTGAAGCCGGATATTTCGAAAGCCAGATCGTGCCCGTTCAGGTGAAGGTCAAGCGCGACATGGTGGATTTCAAAGTTGATGAGCATCCCAAAGCGACGACAGCCGATGCGCTGGCCGGGTTGCGACCAGTGTTCAAGAAAGATGGGCGTGTGACGGCGGGCAATGCCTCGGGCATCAACGACGGTGCGGCGGCGATGGTGCTGGCAACGGCAGACGCGGCGGAAAAGGCCGGGTTGAAGCCAAAAGCGCGCGTGATCGGATATGCACATGCTGGCGTGCGCCCCGAAGTCATGGGTATTGGCCCGGTACCGGCTGTGCAAAACCTGCTCAGGAGGACGGGTTTGTCAGTGGAAGACTTTGATGTGATCGAAAGCAACGAAGCATTTGCCGCGCAGGCGCTGGCCGTCAACCAGGAGCTTGGGTTGAATGCAGCGAAGGTGAACCCGAATGGAGGTGCGATTGCGCTGGGGCATCCTGTCGGTGCGACGGGCGCCATCATTACCATGAAGACGCTTTATGAGCTGGAGCGCACAGGCGGATCAAAAGGGTTGATCACCATGTGTATTGGTGGTGGTCAGGGGATCGCCATTGCCATCGAGCGGCTCTGATCCGGGTCTGGGCAAAGGGGGGCTGTCTGCCCCCCATCGCGCAAGGCGCGATTCCCCCCGAGGATATTTTTAGCCAGATGAAGCTGCGGATCACAATCAGCCGAGTGTAGTGATCAACAGAACTACGGCTGCGCCGGCAACCGCACCGAGAGCGGCGGGCAGGAATTTTGGCAACAGACCCGAGTTTTCCGGTTCTTCTTTGTGCGTCTGTGCAATCAACGCGTTTTCGACCAATGTCGGCAGGCGCGGACCAAAGCGTGCCAGAACCATAGCGGTTTTGGCAAAGTCACGAAGCGCGGCGCGCGGGCCGATGGATTGTTTGATGTAATCTTCGACCACGGGGCGGGCAACTTCCCAGATATTGATGTGGTCGTCCAGTGACCGGGCAACGCCTTCAACCACGACCATCGTGCGCTGTAGAAGGATCAGCTCGGTTCGGGTTTCCATGCCAAAACGCTCTGTCACTTCGAACAGATAGCTTAGCAAACGGCCCATCGAAATATGCGAGGCATCCATACCGAAGATCGGTTCGCCAACCGCACGCAGGGCGCGGGCGAATTCATCGACGTCCTGGTGTGCAGGAACGTAACCGGCTTCGAAATGCACTTCGGCCACGCGCTTGTAGTCGCGGCGGATGAAACCGAACAGAATCTCGGCATAGACCCGGCGCGTGTATTCGTCGATATGGCCCATGATACCGTAATCATAAGCGATGATATCACCGTTGGCGGCGACCTTGAGGTTGCCCTGATGCATATCGGCGTGGAAATAGCCGTCGCGCAGGGCGTGAAGAAGGAACAGGCGCAGCACACGTTCAGCCAAGTCGCGGCGATCGTGGCCAGCGGCGTCCAGTGCGTCATTTTCACCCAATGGAACACCGTCGGCCCAGCTGAGTGTCATCACGCGCCGTGCCGACAGTGACCACAATATAGGCGGCAGCCAGAACCCTTTGTCGTCTTTTGTGTTGGCCGCATATTCCGAGGCAGCAGCGCTTTCCAGACGCAGATCCAGTTCACCCCGTACAACGCCATCGAAATGTTCAATGACCTCCATCGGACGCAATCGGCGAGCACCCGGCGCAAACAAATCGACTATGCGAGCGGCGAAGTAAAACGCGTCCACGTCCTTGCGAAATGCGCGCTCAATCCCTGGGCGCAGAACTTTGACGGCGACATCCTCGCCCGTGCTAACAAGTTTGGCTTTGTGGACCTGAGCAATGGACGCGGCTGCAATGGGTTCACTGAAATCGCAGAATATCTCGGCAACAGGCTGCCCCAGTTCCTTTTCCACTTCGGCCAAAGCCACGGCTTTCGAGAACGGCGGCAGCTTGTCCTGCAAAACACGAAGTTGCACAGCCAGTTCATTGCCTACTACATCCGGGCGCGTAGAAAGCACCTGACCAAACTTGATGTAGGCCGGGCCCAAAGCGGTGAGTGCACGTGTTGCAGGCGGCATATCCGGGTCGCCCTTGTAACCCAGCCACCAAAACGGTTTGCCTAGAGCGTGGGCAAGAAACCGGATAGCCCTTGGCGCCTCGAACGCGTCGAGGACCACGTTCATGGCACCGGTGCGCTCAAGCGTTGCGCCTGTACGGATCAGGCGGATGATGTTGTGGGGACCACGCATGCGTCAGATCTTCCAGCCGGAATGCAGCGCGGCGATACCCATGCTGAGATTGCGGAATTTCGCGTTTTCGAAGCCAGCAGTTCGGACCATGTTCAGGAAGGTTTCCTGATCGGGGAACTTGCGGATCGACTCCACCAGATACTGATAGCTGTCGTAATCATTCGCGATCAGCTTTCCCATGCGTGGAATGACATTGAAGCTGTAGAGGTCATAGAGCTTCTGCAGCCCGTCATTGGGAAGCTGACTGAACTCCAGTACCATCAGGCGGCCACCGGGTTTCAGCACGCGAAAGGCTTCGTTCAGGGCCTCTTGCGGGCGGGTCACGTTCCGGATGCCGAAAGAAATCGTGTAGACGTCAAAGGTGTTGTCTTCGAATGGCAGGGCCATGGCATCGCCCACCACCCAGTTCAGGCTGTCGGCCATCTGGTCGGCTTCTGCGCGTTGCCGGCCTTCGATCAGCATGGGTTCTGTCAGATCAAGAACCGTGGCATGGCCATAGCCTGCACGTTTCAGAAAGCGAAAGGAAATGTCACCGGTTCCGCCTGCAACATCCAGCAAACGCTGACCGGGGCGTGGTGCCAGCCAGTCCATCATCGCGTCTTTCCAGACCCGGTGGATACCCATCGACATGACGTCGTTCATCACGTCATATTTCGAGGCGACCGAGTTGAACACGCCCTGCACGCGCCCGGCCTTGTCAGCCTCGCGTACGGTTTCGAACCCGAAATGAGTGGTGTTGTCGCTGTTGTCGGACATAAGCCTTGCCGTTTGTCGAATTTCGCTTCTGTTATAGGGCTCTGGAAGCGGGGTACAATGCGGCCCTTTGGAATAGGAGCCCTGTAATGCCAGAATTGCCCGAGGTCGAGACAGTAAGACGGGGTCTTGTTCCCGCGATGGAGGGCATAGTGATAGAACGCGCCGATGTGAACCGCCCGGATCTGCGCTGGCCATTTCCCGAACGCATGGCAGAACGGCTGACCGGGCAGCGGGTGGATCGGTTAAGGCGGCGATCAAAATACATCCTGGCCGATCTCAGCAGTGGCGAGACCTTGTTGATACATCTGGGGATGTCGGGGCGAATGACGGTGTCAGGGGACCCACTGGGTCATTTCCTGCGCGAACATCCTGCCGTTGAGAAACATGACCATGTTGTTATTCACATGGCCAACGGGGCGCGTATCACCTTTAACGACCCACGCCGGTTCGGGGCGATGGACCTACTGCCCACAGCCACGGCCGAAGATCACAAGCTTCTGGCGGTTCTGGGACCAGAGCCCTTGGGTAATGATTTCCATGAGCAACACCTGATTGAAGCATTTAAAGGCAGGAATACCCCTGTCAAATCAGCTCTGCTGGATCAGGGAATCGTTGCCGGATTGGGGAATATCTATGTTTGCGAGGCGCTTTATCGCGGCAAGGTGTCGCCACGTCGCAAAGCAGGGCAAATATCTGCGGCACGTGTCGCATCGCTGGTTCCCATCATTCGGAGGGTGTTGCAGGACGCGATCGAAGCAGGCGGATCATCCCTGCGGGATTTCCGCCAAGCTGATGGAGAACTTGGATATTTTCAGCACAGCTTTGATGTCTACGGTCGCGAAGGAAAGCCCTGCCGCACCGAAGGTTGCACTGGTCTGATCCAGAGAATCACCCAGTCCGGTCGCTCATCCTTCTACTGTGCGCAATGCCAAAGATAGCTTGATCCAGAGAATTCGCGTGGTAAGGACTCGTAACTGAACGGAACAACCGGAAGCTTTTTTCTCATGGCTTTTGAGACGATCATCGTCGAAATCGAAGACCACGTCGCCCTAATCAAACTCGACAGACCGGATGCGTTGAATGCGCTGAACTCCCAGTTGCTGGGTGAGTTGTGTACCGCGCTGGAAGAGGCAGACAGCAACGACAAGGTGCGTTGCATCGTCATCACCGGATCGGACAAGGCCTTTGCCGCAGGCGCGGACATCAGGGAAATGTCCGAGATGAGCTTTGTCGATGTCTACACCACCAATCTTTTTGCTGATGCAAACAACCGGGTTTTGGCGATTCGCAAACCGATCATCGCCGCGGTTGCGGGCTATGCTCTGGGTGGGGGATGCGAGTTGGCAATGCTTTGCGATTTCATCATTGCTGCGGACACTGCAAAATTCGGCCAGCCTGAAATCAACCTTGGCGTCATAGCCGGGTTGGGCGGCACCCAGCGTTTGACGCGCTTTGTCGGCAAGTCCAAGGCGATGGACATGAACCTGACTGGTCGGTTTATGGACGCGGACGAAGCCGAGCGCGCTGGTTTGGTCAGCCGGGTCGTACCGGCCAAGAAGCTGATCGAGGAAGCCGTTGGTGCGGCGCAAAAAATAGCCGAGAAATCGGCACTGACGGCGGCGGCGGCAAAAGAAGCGGTCAATCGCAGTTACGAGCTTCCGCTGAGTGAAGGAATGCTGTTTGAGCGTCGCGTCTTCCATTCCATGTTTGCCACCGAGGACCAGAAAGAGGGCATGGCGGCGTTTCTTGAAAAGCGGGCTGCGCAGTTTCGCGACAAGTAAAACGCAAGAGACTAATGAACGGCGGGCTATGCCCGCCTTTTCTTTACCCGGTTTGTGAGCCCCAAGAATCGGCTTGGCAATCCTTGAAATGTTCGGTATTGAGCGCCGCAATACATGCGCGTGCGGCCCGCTTGGCCCGACTCACACTCGTGATTTCTGATCCGGTGCGGATATATCCGTGGCGCGCAACCCTTGATAACCGTACCGAACGAAGGTCAGAGATACATGGCAAATTCGCCCCAGGCAAAGAAACGCGCCCGTCAGAACGAGAAGCGTTTCGCTGTTAACAAAGCGCGTCGTTCGCGCATCCGCACCTATCTGCGTAAAGTCGAAGAAGCGATTGCATCCGGTGACAAAGATGCGGCAACCGCAGCACTGCGCGCCGCCCAGCCTGAGCTGATGCGCGGCGTCACCAAAGGCGTGTTCCACAAGAACACTGCCGCGCGTAAAATGTCGCGCCTGTCGGCCCGGGTCAAAGCTCTGGGCTAAAGCCCGCGGGTTACCTTAGGTCAAGTCAGCAAGGCTGAACTAATGTCAAAGGCGCTGCGCATTGCGGCGCCTTTTTTCGTGTTGCCGGAATACCGCGCCTTCACGAAACCGAGAGATTCTTTCGACCAAAGACCCGAGTCAATATCAGAGTTTCGTTGCCGCGCCCCATTTCAAGTTGCTACCACTGATGTCAGCGATTCACTCGCTTGGGGGGACAGGCTGTTTACTCGATCGGACTGACGGGCATCAGATCGATCAGGAAACATTCGTCGACGACTGGCGCAAGCTGGGCTGCCGATTTGCCGCGAAGTCCGGGTTATCCGGGATTCTCGGCCCTGTCTGAAAATTGAGATTGTGACGTGCAGCCCGAGTTTCGGGACGCTCATTTTTTGTTGAGCGTCGAAAATCCGGGTGCACCGAACTTTCAGGGGCAATCCCGCCAAACCGTTAGGTTTGGCGATAGGTTCCCTTTGGGCGTGTGAATACAAGACCGGGCAACCGGCTTCGTATGATAAGGCCGACAGGCCAATAAGAATGGGATGCGTGAGGCGCTGAATGACACAAGAGAAATGGGGACTACTGCGTAACAAATTGCTGAAGGCTGTCGGTCGGAATAATTTCACCACTTGGATCGAGCCTCTGGAATTTAAAGAGCTGCAGGATGGTGTGGCGGTTTTTTCCGTGCCAACGAACTTTATGGGGAATTACGTCAGCCAGAATTTTGCGGACCTTATCTTGTACGAGCTGAATACGGCTGGGGAAACCGTTCAGCGTCTGGATTTCCGTGTTGCCGCCAACTCGCCCGCACGCCCCAAGCCCGCAGCCAAGGTGGTCGCCGAAACTCGGCCAGAGCCGGTACCCACAGTCGCTACGGATAGTGCGCAGAACGCTTTGGAGTCGTTGCAGGCCGCGCCGCTGGATTCGCGTTTCACCTTTGACAGTTTCGTGGTGGGCAAACCCAACGAGCTGGCCCATGCTGCCGCGCGCCGCGTGTCCGAAGGTGGCCCGGTCACATTCAACCCGCTTGTTCTGTACGGCGGAGTGGGTCTGGGTAAGACCCACCTGATGCACGCCATTGCCTGGGAGCTGAAAACCAAGCATCCGGAACTGAATGTCCTGTACCTGTCAGCCGAACAGTTCATGTATCGCTTCGTGCAGGCCCTGCGGGAACGCCGGATGATGGATTTCAAGCATTTGTTCCGTTCGGTCGATGTGCTGATGGTCGACGACGTGCAGTTCATTGCCGGAAAGGATTCTACTCAGGAAGAGTTTTTCCATACGTTCAACGCGCTGGTGGATCAGAACAAGCAGATCATCATTTCGGCCGACCGCGCCCCGGGCGAAATCAAGGATCTGGAAGATCGTGTAAAGTCGCGCCTGCAATGTGGTCTGGTCGTTGACCTGCATCCGACTGACTATGAATTGCGCCTGGGCATTCTGCAAAACAAGGTCCAGCAATACAGCAGCTCCTATCCTGATCTGACGATTGCGGATGGCGTTCTTGAGTTTCTGGCCCATCGAATCTCAACCAATGTCCGCGTGCTGGAAGGTGCTCTGACACGTCTGTTTGCCTTTGCCTCGCTGGTTGGGCGCGAGATCGACATGGAGCTGACGCAGGATTGTCTGGCAGATGTCCTGCGCGCATCCGAGCGCAAGATCACGGTTGAAGAAATCCAGCGGAAAGTATCCGAATACTACAACATCCGCATGTCCGATATCATCGGTCCCAAGCGCCTGCGATCCTACGCGCGCCCCCGTCAGGTGGCGATGTATCTTTGCAAGCAGCTGACCAGCCGATCGCTGCCAGAGATCGGCCGTCGGTTCGGCGGGCGCGACCACACCACGGTCATGCATGGCGTCAAGCGCATTGAAGAGCTGAAACTGACCGATGGCCAGATCGCTGAAGACGTGGAAATGCTACGCAGGTCTCTCGAAGCCTGAACCGGGCCAGCAGCGCTAAGGAACGCTTCGGGCCTCTGTTCCGGGGCGTTTTTTGTGCGTAATAATCCACGGTTGCACCAGAACTGAGGCCCGTTGGGCACGCCGCACTTGACGGTTGCTGCATTCCAACCCAGAAATCCGTAAAAAATCCTTGTGCCTCGGGGTGGAACCGCTAACGTGCCAGTCCCGCCCATGTCGGTACGCAAGTCAGAGGAATTGAGGGTATGAAGATCAGCATTGAACGCGGCACCCTTCTTAAGGCCGTTTCGCAGGCCCAGTCCGTTGTAGAACGTCGCAATACCATTCCCATACTTGCCAATGTCCTGATCGAGGCCGAAGGCGATCAGGTCCAGTTCCGTGCCACCGATCTGGATATCGAAGTGGTCGATAAGGCACCCGCACAGGTCGAAAAGGCAGGCGCGACGACCGTTGCGGCAACAACCCTGCATGAGATTGTGCGCAAACTGCCCGACGGTGCGCTGGTGACACTGACTGCTGACAGCGCCGCTGGACGGCTGACAGTTGAAGCGGGGCGGTCGAATTTTTCGCTGGCGACACTGCCGAAGGAAGATTTTCCGGTGATGGCATCGTCTGAGTATCAATCGAATTTCACCGCTTCGGCGGCATTGCTTCGCCGGTTGTTTGACAAGTCGAAATTCGCCATCTCGACCGAAGAGACCCGGTACTATCTGAACGGTGTCTACATGCATGTGGCAGATGGGTCCGAGGGTGGAAAAGTGTTGCGTTGTGTGGCCACCGATGGCCACCGGCTTGCGAGGATCGACGCAGATTTGCCGGATGGCGCGGCGGATATGCCGGGCGTGATCGTGCCCCGCAAAACAGTGGGCGAGTTGCGCAAGCTGCTGGATGACGACGAGATGGATATCGCCGTTTCGGTCAGTGAAACCAAGGTACGCTTTGCCACGCCGGATATCACGCTGACGTCGAAGGTTATTGACGGCACCTTCCCCGACTACACACGCGTTATCCCGCAAGGAAACACCCGCAAGCTTGAAGTGGATGCTGCTGAATTCGCGCAGGCCGTGGATCGCGTGGCAACTGTTTCGTCGGAGCGGTCGCGGGCAGTGAAGCTGCAATTGGAAGGCGACAAGCTGATCTTGTCGGTGAATGCACCCGACAGTGGCGCCGCCGAGGAAGAATTGGCTGTCGCTTACGGGGATGAGCGGTTGGAGATCGGGTTCAACGCCAAATACCTGTTGGAGATTGCGTCTCAGGTGGATCGTGAGAATGCAGTTTTCCTGTTCAACTCGGCTGGTGACCCGACATTGATGCGTGAAGGCAACGACCTGAGTGCTGTATACGTCGTCATGCCGATGCGCGTCTGATCGCGCGGACGCGCGATGCCTCCGGCGGGAGTATTTTTGAAAAGATGAAGGGAGGGGTCATGGGATTGGCCCTGACCGAGCTTACGGTCTCGCATTTTCGATCTCATAAGCTGGCGCGGTTGTCTCTGGACGGACGTCCCGTTGCTATTCACGGGCCAAATGGGGCCGGGAAGACCAATCTTCTTGAAGCGGTGTCGTTGTTTTCACCCGGTCGCGGAATGCGGCGGGCGAGTGCAGCCGAGATGACCCGACGGCCCGAGGCGTTGGGTTGGAAACTGTCTGGGTTGCTGGACGCTCAGGGGCAGCGGTTTGAGATCGAAACCTGGTCCGAGGGCGGCGCAGCGCGACAGGTGCGAATTGATGGCAAGTCGGCGACGCAGATCGATCTGGGGAAACTTGCGCGAGTTGTCTGGCTGACCCCGTCAATGGACCGTCTGTGGATTGAAGGGGCGGAAGGGCGCCGTCGGTTTCTGGACCGTATCGCGCTGAGTTTTGACCCAGCCCACGCTGAAGCATCGCTGATCTATGAAAAAGCGATGCGCGAACGTAACCGCCTTCTGAAAGAGCAGATCAGGGATGCGCATTGGTACGCCGCGCTTGAAAGGCAGTTGGCCGAGACGGGGCATCGCATCCATACCGCGCGGTTGAGGTCGCTGGATCTTCTGCGGGCAGCGCAGGATAGGGCGGAAACAGTCTTTCCGTCGGCCGAACTGGAATTGGTGCAAACCGAAGGCGCAATGCCCGAGACGGCGGAAGATTTGCGAGACGCGTTGGGCGAGAGCCGGTTCAGGGATCTGGCAGCAGGCCGGACCCTGGTGGGGCCGCATCGGTCCGACCTGTACGGTGTGTTCGCGGCCAAAGGCGTGCCGGCAAGGGAGTGTTCCACTGGTGAGCAGAAAGCGCTCTTGGTGTCGCTGATCCTGTCCAATGCGCGGGCGCTTGCGGCAATGCTGGGCGCACCTCCGATCGTTCTGCTGGATGAAGTGGCCGCGCATCTGGATGCTGGGCGGCGTGCAGCGCTTTATGACGAGATTTGCGCGCTGGGCGCTCAGGCCTGGATGACCGGTACCGGGCCTGAACTGTTTGCGGAATTGGGCGACCGGGCCCAGACGCTGATCGTTACCGAAAGCGATGAGGGTTCGGTCGTGACTGCTTAGGCCGGTTCGCTGACTTTACGTTCCCACAGAAAGCCGCGCATAACCTCGTCCACCGGGGTTTTGGCCATGTGGTTGATGTAGTTCGACATGGTTTTCTGGGCCAGACCCAGCACGACATCCAGAACCGCGCGATGGGAATAACCCGCATCAAAGAACGCCTGAAGCTGATCTTCGGTCGGGTTGCCGCGGGTTTCCATCACTTCTAGGGTGAAGGTGCGCAGTGCTTCGAGCTTGGCTGAAGGCAGCGGGGTTTCATTGCGCAGGGCGTCCGAGATCTCATCCGATATCTTCATCATCTTGGCGATACCTGTGTGGGCGGGCACGCAGTAGTGGCACTCGTTTTCAACATTGATGGTCTGCCAGACGACGGTTTTCTCATCATTGTCGAAATCGGTTTTCAGGAACAGGCCGTGCAAAATCTGGTAGCCTTCCAGATGTTGAGGGCTTTCGGCCATGACCCTATGCAGGCCGGGCAAGCGACCAAAAGCGGCCTGAGACTTTTGCAGCAGCGGTTTGGATGCTTCAGGCGCGGTTTCGAGGTCGTGAGACGGGAAATTGGCCATGTCGGAACTCCTGTTTCTGGCGCGATGGGTCGTATTTAGGGTTTCTTGAGTGATCGCTCAAGTATATATTTGAGTGAACGTTCAAGAATTGGTGATGCTGATGCCCCGCAAACCCGCATACGATCGTGACGTGTTGATCGCGAAGGCGAAGGATATCTTCTGGCGTCAGGGCTGGGCTGGTACATCGCTGAAGGATCTGGAGCGGGAACTGAAGCTGAAGCCCGGCAGTTTTTATGCGGCGTTCGGGTCGAAAGATGCGCTCTATGCGCTGACGCTGGAAAGCTATACGCAAGAAGGTTTGGCGCGCCTAAAGGCCCTGGCTGAGAGACTGGGTCCGAAGGAGGCGCTGAAAGCACAGCCCCGATTGGTGATCGAAGCAGCCGAGACCCCGGCAAAGGCCTGCATGTTGGCAAAGACATATGCCGAGTTGAAGGCGAAGGATCATGACCTTGCGGATCAGGCGGCGCATTACATGGCGGAAATGAAAGACTGTTTCGCTGATCTGTTTCGCAAGGCTCAGGATGCCGGTGAAATCGGGGCGGGACGTGATCCGGATCGTTTGGCGGCCAGGTATCAGTCAGACATTCTGGGGCTGCGCTTGTCCGCTGAACGCACAGACGTTGATGCGGCGCAAATTGCAGCGGATATCGCGTCTGATATCGATCGTTTGTGAGCCCCTCTCGGGGCGGCAAAAAACGATCCGGAAAACCACAAAATATTGGGGGATGGCGTGACAATCCCTACCAGAAAACGTATAAGTTACCAAAATAATATAGGTACTGACTGAATGTCCGAAGACGCACAGGCCCCTCAAGAATACGGCGCAGATTCTATCAAGGTTCTCAAAGGCTTGGAGGCAGTTCGCAAACGCCCCGGCATGTATATCGGGGACACGGATGATGGCTCGGGTCTGCACCATATGGTGTATGAGGTTGTCGACAACGGGATTGACGAGGCTCTGGCGGGTCATGCTGACCATGTGACGGTGAAAATTCACGCCGATTCCAGTGTTTCGGTCAGCGACAATGGGCGTGGTATTCCGGTGGACATCCACCCGGAAGAAGGCGTGTCGGCGGCCGAGGTCATCATGACCCAACTGCATGCCGGCGGAAAATTCGACAGCAATTCGTACAAGGTGTCGGGCGGCCTGCACGGTGTGGGTGTTTCCGTGGTGAACGCGCTTTCGGATTGGTTGGAACTGCGTGTCTGGCGCAATGGCAAAGAGCATGTCGCGCGGTTTGAAGGTGGCGAAACCGCTGAGCACCTGAAGGTTGTCGGTGAATGCGGAGACCGGACAGGAACAGAAGTGCGGTTTCTGGCTTCGACCGATACATTCTCGAACCTCGAATACTCATTCGAGACATTGGAAAAACGCCTGCGCGAACTGGCTTTCCTGAATTCGGGCGTTCGGATCATCCTGATTGACGAGCGTCCGGCGGAACGGCTGGAAACCGAGTTGTTCTATGAAGGTGGGGTCAAGGAATTCGTTAAGTATCTCGACCGGTCCAAAACCCCCGCCATGTCCGAGCCGATCTATATCAAGGGCGAGCGCGACGATATCGGCGTGGAAATCGCAATGTGGTGGAACGACAGCTATCACGAATCTGTCCTGCCATTCACCAACAATATACCTCAGCGCGATGGCGGTACCCATGTGGCGGGTTTCCGAGGTGCCCTGACCCGGACGATCAACAACTACGCGCAGTCCAGCGGGATCGCGAAAAAGGAAAAGGTCAGCTTTACCGGTGATGACGCGCGCGAAGGTCTGACCTGTGTGCTGTCGGTCAAAGTGCCTGATCCGAAATTCTCGTCACAGACCAAAGACAAGCTGGTCAGTTCCGAGGTTCGTCCGGCGGTTGAGGGTCTGATGAACGAAAAACTTGCCGAGTGGTTTGAAGAAAACCCGACCGAGGCCAAGGCGATCGTCGGCAAGATCATCGAGGCTGCGCTGGCACGCGAGGCCGCGCGCAAGGCGCGTGAACTGACCCGCCGCAAAACGGCGATGGATGTGAACTATCTGGCGGGCAAGCTGAAGGATTGTTCCGAAAAGGACCCCTCCAAAACCGAAGTCTTCCTTGTTGAGGGCGATTCAGCCGGAGGGTCGGCGCAAACGGGCCGTGACCGGCTGACTCAGGCGGTTCTGCCGCTGCGCGGTAAGATCCTGAACGTGGAACGCGCGCGGTTTGACCGGATGTTGTCCTCGCAGGAGATTGGCAATCTTGTCATGGCGCTGGGCACGGGTATTGGCCGCGATGAGTTCAACATCGAAAAGCTGCGTTACCACAAGATTGTCATCATGACTGACGCGGATGTGGACGGTGCGCACATCCGGACCCTGCTGCTGACGTTCTTCTACCGGCAAATGCCTGAGCTGATCGAAGGTGGGTATCTCTATATCGCGCAGCCGCCACTTTATAAGGTTTCGCGCGGTAAATCAGAGGTTTATCTGAAAGATCAGGCGGCGCTGGACGATTATCTCGTCAATCAGGGGATCGAGGGTGCCGTGCTGAAACTGGGATCGGGCGAAGAGATCATTGGTCAGGATCTGGCCCGCGTGGTGGACGAAGCGCGACAGTTGAAGCGTGTTCTGGACGCCTTCCCGACACACTACCCGCGCCACATTCTGGAACAGGCAGCCGTTGCCGGTGCCTTTGTGCCGGGTGCGGTGGACGCCGACCTGCAAGGGGTGGCTGACAAGGTTGCCGCCCGTCTGGATCTGATCGCGTTGGAGTATGAGCGTGGCTGGCAGGGCCGGATCACGCAGGATCACGGAATTCGCCTGGCCCGCATTCTGCGTGGTGTCGAAGAGGTTCGCACCTTGGACGGCCCGATGCTGCGGTCGGGGGAGGCCCGCAAAACAGGCAGCTTCACGCAAAGCCTGCAAGAGGTCTACAACACATCGGCCACGTTGATCCGCCGTGATCGTAGCCAATTGATCCACGGTCCGCTGGACCTGTTGCGCGCCATTCTGGAAGAAGGGGAAAAGGGCCTGTCCCTGCAGCGCTACAAAGGTCTGGGAGAGATGAACCCCGACCAGCTTTGGGAAACAACTTTGGACCCGGATGCACGCACGCTGCTTCAAGTGCGCGTAGACGATATGGTGGAAGCCGACGATCTGTTCACCAAGCTAATGGGTGATGTTGTCGAACCTCGTCGGGAATTTATCCAGAAAAACGCTTTGAGCGTCGAGAATCTGGATTTCTGACGGTGTAAAGACCAACGTGCTACCTGTTTGGGGCTGAAGTCGATCTGTGCAATTGCTGATCGAGCGATGTGCATCTTGGATGGCACTGGCCATGCTTCAGCGTGCGGGCTCTGACCTATCAGTCGACGTAACGAAACTGTGGTAAAGCCTGCTCGGTTGCTTCTAACCTTTGCCGGGCGAGGTAGCGGCAGGAATGGTTGCGGCGGATGTTCAGCAAAGTACTAAAAATGACCGGCAGTGCGGTGGTTCTGGGCGGGGTAGCTTTGATTGGCTACCTTTGGTTCGCACCCCCGGATCTTTTGAAGTTGGGAACCAACTACTCTGCCAAGATTGTCTGTTCGAACGTTTTCATTGCTGGACGGGATCCTGACGAAGTTCTGGCTGTGGACGTGCAAGCACCCGGCCACCCTCTGCTGGGGCAAATCTCAATAGAGGTGGATCGGGAAGCGCAGACTGTGAAAGCGCGGATCTTCCGGTTTTTTGCACCCGCGAGATCGCAGTTTCGTCAGGGGCTTGGCTGCACAAATGTTCATGAGGCTGATCTGAGCAACCAGACACTTTCAGCGCCTGATCCGCTGCCAGCAGGACTATGGCCAAACGGGAATGACGTTGCCTTGTCCCAAGACCCGAAGCTTCAGAATGTAATGTCGAATGACAGTTTGGTCGGCGAAGGATATCGCGCAGTTGTGGTGGTTCGAAACGGGCGCATCATTGCTGAACGGTACGCAGATGGGTTTAATGCGGATACCCCGTTACTGGGCTGGTCCATGACCAAGACAGTTACGGCCGGGTTGATCGGCACCTTGATTGAAGCGGGTCAAATGAGCTTGTCAGATACGCTTGTCGACAGCTTTCCCGATTGGGCCGACGACGCAAGGCGCAACATTACCGTTGCTGATATGCTGGCGATGACAAGCGGGCTGCAATGGGATGAAGAATACGGCGACGTTTCAGACGTAACACGCATGCTGTATCTCCGAGACGGTATGGCCGAATTTGCTGCCGGGCGCGTTGCTGAATCCAGTATTGGAAAGGACTTCAACTATTCCTCGGGCACGTCCACGATGCTGTCTCGGGTTTGGCAGGACAAGTTGGGCGACGGTGGGCTGAGCTATCCGCACAACGCGCTATTTGCGCCGATTGGCATGACATCGGCGGTTATCGAGACGGATGTCAGCGATACCTTCATCGGGTCCAGTTATATGTATGCGACGGCGCGTGACTGGGCCCGGTACGGGCAGCTTTTGCTGCAAAAAGGGGTTTGGAAGGGCTCTCGGATATTACCAGAAGGTTATGTGAACTGGATGTTCGAGCCGGTTGATGCTTCGGATGGCAAATACGCCAAGGGCCACCTTTGGCTGGAAGCACCCGGAGATTTGCCACCTTTTGAAGATGCCGTCTGGTTGCAGGGGCATGATGGTCAGTCCATCGGTATTTTCCCCTCTCATGATATGGTGATTGTGCGATTGGGATTGACGCCGTCCCGGCTGGGTTACTCATCCTTGCCGCTGGCCAAGGAACTGATTTCCGCATCTGGAAGCTAGCGTGCCAGGGTGCAAAAACCTGTTGGCCGCGACAGACAGATCACGCCTGACTGGCAAGTATTTCGACAAATACATCCTCGATCAGGACACAGGGTCGCAGGAGAGTGTCTTGCAAGTTGTAGGCATTTAGTATACCGCGGCATACAAAATTAAGGCGCTGGTTTGTTACCCGCCAGCGCACCAGCTAAATGGTCGGAACCGTCATGAGCCTATATACAGAATACCTGAACGAGATTGAGACGCGCAAAGAGCAAGGTTTGCACCCCAAACCCATTGAAGACGGTGTGCTGCTTCAGGAAATCATCGAGCAAATCAAGGATGTTGAAAACGTTCACCGCGCCGAGTCTTTGACCTATTTCATCTATAACACGCTGCCGGGGACAACCAGCGCAGCTGGTGAAAAGGCACAGTTCCTGAAAGAGATCATATTGGGTGAAGCCTCGGTCGAAGAAATCTCGCAGGCCTTCGCGTTCGAGCTGCTGTCACATATGAAAGGCGGCCCCTCGGTCGAGGTTCTGCTGGATCTGGCGCTGGGCGATGATGCGTCGATCGCAAATCAGGCGGCAGAGGTGCTGAAAACGCAGGTGTTCCTGTACGATGCGGATACCCAGCGCCTCAAGTCTGCTTTTGAGGCCGGAAACGCGATCGCAAAGGACATTCTGGAAAGCTATGCCAAGGCCGAGTTCTTTACCCGGCTGCCTGACATTGAAGAGGAAATCAAGGTTGTGACCTATGTCGCGGCCGAAGGAGACATTTCCACCGACCTTCTGTCGCCCGGTAATCAGGCGCATTCTCGTGCGGATCGGGAACTGCATGGCAAATGCATGATCACACCGGCGGCACAGGCCGAGATTCAGGATTTGCAGAAACAACACCCGGACAAACGTGTCATGCTGGTCGCCGAAAAAGGGACCATGGGCGTCGGGTCGTCGCGCATGTCCGGCGTCAACAACGTCGCCTTGTGGACCGGAACGCAAGCCAGCCCTTATGTTCCCTTTGTGAACATCGCACCAGTTGTCGCGGGAACAAACGGAATCTCACCGATCTTTCTGACCACCGTTGGCGTGACCGGAGGTATCGGCATTGACCTGAAGAACTGGGTCAAAAAGCTGGATGACGACGGCAACCCGATTCTGAACAACGACGAAAGTCCTGTCCTTGAACAGAAATACTCGGTCGAAACCGGAACCGTTCTGACCATCAACACAAAGGACAAGAAGCTTTACAACGAAGCAGGCGATAAAGAGCTTGTCGATGTATCGTCGTCCTTCACGCCGCAAAAGGTCGAATTCATCAAGGCTGGCGGCTCTTACGCGATTGTCTTTGGGAAGAAGCTGCAGACATTTGCGGCAGAAACCCTTGGCGTTGCGCTGGAATCTGCATTTGCTCCGTCCAAGGAAATCTCACACGAGGGTCAGGGCCTGACAGCTGTCGAGAAGATCTTCAACAAAAACGCGGTTGGCGTGGCTGACGGAAAGGTTCTGCACGCGGGTTCGGACGCTCGGGTTAAGGTCAATATCGTTGGGTCGCAAGACACCACTGGCCTGATGACCGCGCAGGAGCTGGAAGCTATGGCGGCAACAGTGATCTCGCCCATAGTTGATGGCGCATATCAGTCCGGGTGCCACACAGCGTCGGTTTGGGACGCAAAGGCGCAGGCGAACATTCCTAAACTGATGAAATTCATGAACAACTTTGGCCTGATCACTGCGCGTGATCCCAAGGGTGTTTACCATTCGATGACAGACGTAATCCACAAGGTGCTGAACGACATCACCGTGGACGACTGGGCCATCATCATTGGCGGCGACTCGCACACCCGCATGTCCAAGGGCGTAGCGTTTGGCGCGGATTCGGGCACCGTTGCGCTGGCGCTGGCCACCGGTGAAGCCACAATGCCGATCCCTGAATCGGTTAAGGTGACCTTCAAAGGCCAGATGGCAGACCATATGGATTTCCGCGATGTGGTTCACGCCACCCAGTCGCAGATGTTGAAGACATTCGGTGACAACGTCTTCCAGGGCCGGATCATCGAAGTTCATATCGGCACCTTGCTGGCGGATCAGGCGTTCACCTTTACCGACTGGACGGCCGAGATGAAGGCCAAGGCATCAATTTGTATTTCCGAAGATGACACGCTGATTGAATCTCTGGAGATCGCCAAAGGCCGCATCCAGATCATGATCGACAAGGGTATGGAAAACGAAGCCCAGACGCTGCAAGGTCTGATCGACAAGGCGAATGCGCGGATCGCGGAAATCAGGTCGGGTGAAAAGCCGGCCCTGAAACCTGATGAAAACGCCAAGTATTTTGCCGAACTCGTCGTTGATCTGGATGAGATCGACGAACCGATGATAGCCGATCCTGACGTGAACAATGCTGACGTATCAAAGCGTTACACCCACGACACGATCCGCCCGGTTTCCTACTACAAGGGTGAAAAGAAGGTCGATCTGGGCTTTGTCGGGTCGTGCATGGTGCACAAGGGCGATCTGATTATCGTCTCGCAGATGCTTAAGAACCTTGAAGAGGAACAGGGCACTGTCGAGTTCAAGGCCCCGCTGGTTGTTGCGGCACCAACCTACAACATCATTGATGAGCTGAAAGAAGAAGGCGAGTGGAGCATTCTCCAGAAATACTCGGGCTTTGAATTCGATGATCTGTTCCCGAAAAACAAGGCACGTACGGAATATGAAAATATCCTGTACCTTGAGCGGCCCGGCTGCAACCTTTGCATGGGGAACCAGGAAAAGGCTGCAAAAGGCGATACCGTTCTGGCGACATCCACGCGCCTGTTCCAGGGTCGTGTTGTTGAAGACTCGGATGAGAAAAAGGGTGAGTCCCTGCTGGCGTCGACACCGGTTGTCGTGCTCTCGGCCATATTGGGCCGGACCCCAACCGCCGAGGAATACAAGTCGGCGGTAAAGGGGATCGACTTGACCAAGTTTGCACCGCCGATGGAAAAACCCGCGACCGCGAAATCGGCTCACTTCTGAAGACGTTTTGAACCTTGTAAGCCCGGCCGCCAATAAGCGGTGGCCGGGCTTTTCCAACTGAATGACACTCCCAGCCTTTCGACACCTCGTCTTAGCAAGGATGGGTTATGCACCTGACACATCCGCTCAGGTTCCGTTTCGTCGGACCCTGTCAAAGAATGGGTAAAGGGCCGCGGGTCTTGGTCTGGCGAAGCACAAAGTTGCTGCGGGTGTCGCGGACAAGTCCCGATTTCAACAAGCGCTGCATGATGAAGACTTCAAGATCCTCGGGGGTTTTGGCGTAGACCTTCAGGATAAAGTCGTGATCCCCGGTGATCGAGGCGCACTCCACGATTTGCGGCTCGGTCTCGACCAGACGAAGAAACGCCGAAATGCTGTTTTCCTGATGTTCTTTCAGTGCAACGTGGACATAGGCGATGGCATTCAAGCCTACAGCCTTGGCAGAGACCTGGGCGCGATACCCTGAAACCACCCCGGACGACTCGAGGTCACGGACGCGGCGCCAGCATTGCGACGCCGATAACCCGGTCCGGTCGGCAAGCTCCTGCATTGACAGACGCCCGCTGGCCTGAAGCTCTCGCAAAATATCGATGTCGGCTGGGTGAAGCATTTGGCCCGAAAATAGCAAAATTTTGGAATGTTCCGTTCATAATACGGACGATACGCAGAATATCAAAACAAATTCTCCATGTGAGTTGAGGTATCCTGATCTCATGCAGGAGGATGCTGATGCCCAAATCGACCAAATATGTCGCCAAACTTGCGGATGAACATGGCCACATTACCTACACAGACGAAGAGAATGCGGTCTGGGCTGATCTTTACGCGGCACAGGAAGAAAATGTTCGGCGCTATATGGCACCGGAATACCTAAGCGGTCTGGCGCGGCTGGACCTGCCGAAGACCAAAGTGCCTTCTTGTGCAGAAATTTCGAAACGGTTGCTGGACCTGACCGGCTGGCGGGTGCAGCCGGTTCCGGCGCTGATTGGGTTCAAGACGTTTTTCGGGATGCTGGCGGATCGGGTTTTTCCGGCCGCCTCTTTCATCCGCTCCCGGGAAGATTTCGACTACATCGAAGAGCCGGATATCTTTCATGAGATATTCGGACATACACCGTTGTTAAGTGATCCGCGTTTTGCTGCGTTCAGCCGCGCCATCGGGCTAGCGGGAAAGCAGGCAGATGACGCGGATTATGCCTGGCTGATCAGGCTCTACTGGTTTTCAATCGAGTTTGGCCTGCGCCGCCAGAACGGTCAGATCAAGGCGCTGGGTTCAGGGTTGGCGTCGTCGCCGACAGAACTGGTCTATGCCGTGACCAGCGACATACCCGATCGTGACCCGTTTGACGTTCTGGCGATTCTGCGAACACCATACCGGATCGATATGCATCAGATGGGGTATTTTGTTCTGGATGACCCTGAAGAGTTGTTTGAGGCCGCCGAACGGGACCTGCTGGCAGATGTTCGTCGTGCGCGCCGCCTCGGGCTGTTGCCGAACAAGTTTCCCGAAAAGGTAGCCGCCGCCGAGTAGCAGGGGCCGCGTCTTTTCAAGCGTCAAGGTTTTTGTACATATAGGTTGTGGGCTCGAATTTTTGTTCAAATGGGTTCCTGCAGTAATTCGGTATTTCCCCCGCGATTTGAAACCCGAGGCTTTGATAAAGCAGCCGCGAGGGATCGGTGCTGCGCGTATCAAGTACGAGCACCGTGTGCCCCACCTCTCGCGCCCGAAAAACAAGCGCATTCATCAGGGATCGGCCTAACCCCCGCCGTCTGGCGTTGGGATGGACCAGAAGTTTCGCCACGTCGGCGCGGTGGGGTTGGTTGGGCATTGCCGCCGGGATTAGTTGAACGGTGCCTGCAATGCGGGGACCGTCATACGAAACGAACAAGTCCAGCTTACCTGACCTGAGACCGGGCTGTACGTTTTGTTGCCAGTACGCACGCGCATCGTTCAGGGTAAACGGAAGTATGTAACCTATGCTGGCCCCATCATGAACACAGGCATGCAAGATTCCAGCCAGGTCATCCAGTGCCGTGTCAAAATCGTTCTCGGTCAGGCGCGTGATCATATAAGCACCAGCAGGTAACGTGCACCACGCGACGCCCCTGTTTCAAACCGGGTCGGTCCCGACAGATGGTAGCGCAGGCAATCCCCGGCGTTCAGCGCGTGGGGAGTTCCATCAACCGTCAGAGTAAGCGCGCCGTCCATTAAGATCAGATAATGCTCTTGCCCCGATTTAGGTGGCACTTCGTAGGTAATGACCGTGTCCCGGGGCAGGTGGCATTCCAGAACCTCGGCGTTCAATCCATTTGCGGGTGGTGAAACAGCACGGCGGGTGAAGCCGGTTTCGGGGTCGCGCCACTCGGTCTGGCGTTCGAATGGAACCTTGGGGTCAAAGCTGTCTTCAACCATCATCAGCAGGCGTGAGATCGGCAGATCGTATACAGCGCACAGACGGCCTAGATTGTCGGCTGTTGGGCTGACATCCCCTTTTTCCATACGGGACAAGGTGGCGCGGCTGATCCTGCTGTGTTCGGCAAGGTAATCCAAAGACCAACCACGCCCGCGGCGCAGTTCGCTCAGGCGATTGGCGAGGCGGTTTGACAGGGTGTCAGGCATTACATCATATTGAAAAATTTTCTCATATACGAGAAAATATACAAATAAACATCACATATCAACGAAAAAGGATGCGGACAATCCGCATCCTATTCAAGAAGTCAGAGCCAAGAAGGATTACTTCCAGCCAACTTCGTTAAAGATCTTCTGCGCTTCGGGGATGTTCTTTGCAACGTCTGAAAGGTTCACGTCGTCTGCCTTGAATTCACCCAGTGCCTTGACCGACTCGGCCAGTTCGACATTTGGAACTGCCGGGAACTCGTCATTTCCCGCCGAGAAGTATTTCTGCGCCTGATCGCTGGCCAGATACTCAAGGAACAGGATCGCGTTTTCCTTGTTGGGTGCATGCGCGGCGACCCCACCACCGGATAGATTCATATGCGCGCCATAGCTGTCCTGGTTCGGGAAGACCCAGCCGATCATATCGCGGTCTGCGGACAAGCCTTTGACGTCTGTGCGAATGGAGCGCGCGAAATAGTAGGTGTTCGAAACCGCGATGTCACACTCGCCCGAAACGATGCCGCGCAACTGGTCGGTGTCACCGCCCTGCGGGTCACGCGCCATGTTGGCGACAACACCCTCGGCCCAGGACTTGGCGGCCTCAGTGCCTTCATGTGTGATGATCGATGCCAGCAGGGTCTGGTTGTAGGTGTTGGTCGAAGACCGGATACAGACCATTCCCTTGTATTCCGGTTTTGCCAGATCAGCGTAGGTGGCCGGCGGGTTGGTCACGTTTTCCTTGTCGAAAAAGATGATCCGACCGCGTTGCGAGAAACCAAACCACTGATTGTCGCTGTCCTGCAGGTTGGCTGGAATGCGCTCTTCCAGTGTAGCGCTGTCGATTGATTGCAGGACACCTGCATTCTTGGCCCGCGCCAGACGCGACGTGTCCACGGTCAGCATCACATCGGCAGGTGAGTTCGCGCCTTCCGCTTCCATCCGGGCAATCAGTTCATCCGCTTTGCCTTCGATCCTGTTGATCTTGATGCCGGTTGCGTCTTCAAAGTCGGTATACAGCCGTTCGTCGGTGTCATAGTGGCGCGACGAATAGAGGTTTAGTTCGCCCTCGGCGGCGGCAGAGGTTGCGATCAGTGCCGACAGCGCGGCGGCCAGGCAGGTCGTGGATTTCAGCATTGTGTGCCTCAACAATTGAATTTCGGGTCGGTCATTAATCCGACTGATTTTCTCAATTATACGATTCTGGGCGGGATGCAAGTAAATCCGACTGATTTACTTGGTCAAAAGGTCGCTAGTGACGTTCATTATGCGATGCTCTGAAGGCATACGAGGGGCGGAAGGTTGGTGGTAACGTGGTCGAGGGACTTGGTCCAAGCGCTTCTAGCGGATATTTTGGCAAGACAGATTGTCCGAGAAAAAGAATATGCTGTCTTATTCACTTAAAGGAAGAACGTGAGATATGCCCGAAACACTGGCTGAAAAATTGGAGAAATCTAACCTTGGCCATTGGATGTCGCGCTTTGAAGGGTTCATGGTTTTTATTGGTGTGGTTGGTCCTTTTGCCACACTGCCGCAGCTCGTGAAGCTGTATTTGACGCATTCGCACCATGCCTCGGGACAGTCCTTGTTGTCTTGGTCGCTATATACCGCCTTATCCCTGCTTTGGTTTGCTTACGGCTTGGTTGTTGGAAAGCTTCCAATCTATGTCGGCAACGGGATTTCGATGGTTCTGAACTTTCTTATGGTCGTGGGCATTCTGATCCATGCAGGGATTACATTTTAGGCGCGGGTAGAACAAAAAAACCGCACTCGAAGGTGCGGTTTCTTTAAGCAGTGATGTGCAGTTCTTAGCCCTGACGAGCTTTGAACTTGCGCTGCGTCTTGTTGATCACGTAGACGCGGCCTTTGCGACGCACAATCCGGCAGTCGCGGTGCCGGTTCTTGAGCGAGCGGAGCGAGTTCTTGACCTTCATGGTCTGTCTCCAATCTGCGGCGCCTTCATCAAGGACGTGGCCAGCGCCTGGGTTACTCGGGTGCCCCGGACAACCGGAACAGTGAAACGATGGTGGGCGGTACAAGGATCGAACTTGTGACCCCTTCGATGTCAACGAAGTGCTCTACCGCTGAGCTAACCGCCCACTTTCCCTTTGCGTACCTTGCCCCATAACGAAATGGGGCGCGGATCCCCGCGCCGGTAGCGGGGTCTATAAAAGGAGTCGCAAAAGGGTTCAAGGGGTTTGGAAGAACAATTTTTCCGGTCTATGTTGATTACGAACACGGAGGGATCATGCAAAGCGCAGCCTATGTATTGGATATGCCCGAAAACCGCACCTCGTGCGTGGTTTTTTCATCGCCACACAGCGGGCGGGAGTATCCTGAGGCATTTCTGAACCGGTCCGTGTTGAACCGGAGCGTGATTCGATCCTCAGAAGACGCCTTTGTTGATCAGTTGTTCGCGCCCGCGGCGGAAAACGGTGCCCCTATGATCAAGGCGGCCATGCCACGTGCCTATCTGGATTTGAACCGCAGCCTGGATGAGCTTGACCCGGCCTTGATCAGCGGTGCCCGCAGGCACGGGCATAATCCAAGGGTCGCGTCAGGGCTGGGGGTGATTCCCCGCGTAGTTGCCAACGGTCGGGCAATCTATCGCGGCAAACTTACCATGGACGAAGCGCGCCTGCGCATCGACACCTATTGGCGCCCTTATCATGCGCGGTTGAAATCCCTGCTGGCCGAATCACACGAGATGTTCGGACAGGCAATTCTGGTGGACTGCCACTCGATGCCGCACGAGGCGGTGGCCATGGCGGGCACTGCGCGCGGAAGGCGGCCCGAGATCGTGCTGGGCGACCGGTTTGGCGCGTCCGCGTCGTCAGAGGTCGTCGATATCATTGAAGCCGCTTTCGCGGCAGCGGGACTCAACGTGGCACGCAATGCGCCTTTTGCCGGAGCATATGTGACGCAAACCTATGGTCGTCCCGGTCGCCAGCAGCACGCTGTTCAGATCGAGATCGATCGCGCTTTGTACATGGACGAAGAAAAAATCGCGCCCAATGCCAATTTCATGGCGTTCTCGAAGCTGCTCAGGCAGGTGGTTCGCGAGATTTCCAGCCTGGGTGCGAGCCCAGAGCGTCTGGCGGCGGAGTAGCTTCAGCGCAGCGCACGGCCCTTCATGATTGCTTCGGCCCCGAACCGCTGGCGAATCTCGTCCGTGGCCCGTTCGGCCTTGGATCTGCGGGCAGCATCCGGATCCAGCAAGTCGCCGGAAATATCCGCCTGATCCGCCGGGCAAAGGTCGGACAAACCACAGCCCAACAATCGATATGGCCCTTGATCGCCAACCTTATCGAACAGGCCCCGGGCCGTGCGGTAAATCCGGTCGGCAATCTGTGTCGCATCCCGCAAGGATACGCGCCGCGTCAGGATCTTGTGATTGGCTTTCTTCAGTTTCAACGTGACAACCCGACCAGCCAGATCCTTTGCCTTGGCGCGATCCGACACTTTCAAGGCCATCCGCCACAAATGGCCGTCCAGAATATCAAGGCTCGACGTGTCTTCGAAAAATGTCGTCTCGTTGCTGATGGATTTCATCGGCTCATGCGCGGATACGCGTCGCTTGTCCTGACCTCGGGCCAAGTGCCACAGGCGATATCCCATTGAGCCGAACCGCGCGGTCAGTGCCTCCTGATTCCAGCGCAGCAAATCACTGAAAGTTCTGATCCCGGCCTGGTCCAGCGCTTCCTGCGCAGCCGGGCCAATGCCCCAGATCAACCGTACGGGTTTGTCGTTCAGAAACTCTGCCGTTTCCACCTTGCCGATCACTGAAAACCCGCGCGGTTTGTCGAGGTCCGATGCGACCTTGGCCAGAAATTTGTTGTGACTTAACCCGATAGATCCGGTGACACCAATTTCTTCCTTCATGCGCTTGACCAGACGCGCCAGCATGACGGCAGGTGGCGCGCCGTGCAGACGTTCGGTTCCCGACAGGTCCATGAAGGCTTCGTCCAGCGAAAGCGGTTCGACCACGGGTGTCAACTCATCCATCATGGCGCGGATGTCGCGCGACACCTGGGCGTAGACGGACATGCGCGGCTTGATCACGACGGCTTCGGGGCAGAGTTGCAAGGCCTTGAACATGGGCATGGCCGACCGGACACCGCGAATACGGGCAACGTAGCAGGCGGTTGAAACAACGCCGCGCTTGCCGCCGCCAATGATGACCGGTTTGTCCGCCAGTTCCGGGTTGTCACGTTTTTCCACTGAGGCATAGAAGGCATCACAATCCATATGGGCAATCGACAGGTCAAACAGTTCCGTGTGTGTCTTTACCCGCGGACTGCCACAGGCAGTACAGCGTTGTTCGTTTGACAATGTGGTCAGGCAATCTCGGCAAAGACCGGGCATCTGCGTCCTCATGCGTTCCGCAGTTGGCTTGGAGGTTCTTTATATCACCTGTGATCCTGGATCAAAGGCCCTGCTGACATGGTATGATTTGGAAAGAAGACCCCCCGCACATCGCGGGGGGAAGTAACGAACCTCAGGAAGAAGCGGTTCGTTGGGGAGTATTTCCCCTTCAGAATCTCTGAAAATCCTTAGTTTCGATAGGATGAAGGTCGTGCGGAGAAAACTCGGGTTTTGAATGTGTGTTTTCTGGCACAGAGACGATTTGGCGCGGTTTTGTCAAAAAGTGACCTAAGGTCAACTTGTTGCGCGGAAAATCCAACGTAAAACACACCTGAAAGAACCGAGCGGTTTTAGCTGACCTTCAGAGAATTTAGTTCGGAAAGAACAGCCTCAGCAGCGGCTTTTGGGTCTTTTGCCTGATAAATCGGGCGGCCGACAACGATGTGATCTGCGCCTTCCTGAATGGCGCTTGCCGGGGTGGCTACACGTTTCTGGTCGCCAAGCGCTGCGCCAGCAGGGCGCACACCAGGGGTTACGATCAGACGACCTTCAGCCTGAGGCAGAACGCGGATCAGGGCGGCTTCCTGCGGGCTGGCGATAACGCCATCAGCACCGGCTTCAAAGGCTTTGGCCGCGCGCTCAACGACCAAGTCCTGCACATCACCGGATCTCAGAAGGCTTGCGTCCAGATCGTCGCGGTTCAGCGAGGTCAGGATGGTCACGGCGAGGATCTTCAGGTCTTTACCCGCAGCACCTTCTTTGGCAGCGCGCACCACATGAGGGTCACCATGCACGGTCAGAAAATCCAGATCGAATTGCGCCAATCCCCGCACGGCATTTTCAACTGTGTTGCCAATGTCGAATAACTTCATATCCAGGAAGATGCGCTTGCCGTGATCCTGTTTCAGTTCGTTGGCCAATGCCAGCCCGCCACCGGTCAGCATACCCAGCCCGATCTTATAGAAAGAAACACTGTCCCCCAAACGTTCTGCCATGGCCAACCCTTGCAGAGCGTTGGGAACATCAAGGGCTACGATCAGGCGGTCATCAGACATGGGGGGCGCTCCTTTTTGGCAAACGTCTGCGTCCTAGCGGCTTCGGGCCGCTCTGTCCATCTGCTAAGCCGCGCAGGCAGCTTCAAATCGTGTTATCGTGCTCTGTATTGAAAACTCGAATTCAAAATAAGGGGCGACAAATGAAAAAGCTGGTTTTGTTGGGCGCGTTGATTGCACTGGCCGCATGTAATGAAACGCCGCCCGAGGAGACGGATACAGGGGCTGCACCTGTGCCGACCAATGACGATTTGCGTTTGGTTGGTGGTTACAGGTCCGAGGATGATTGGTGTCAACTTACTGGTGAAACGGCGTTTACCGGCAATTTCCTGGACCATACGGCAGATCTGGTTTCTTGCCCGACGGGAAGTGCGGCAGCCCAATCTTTGGTGAATGATCTGGGTGCCGTTCAGGTCGCCGAGACCGGTGGTTATTCAGTCTATACCATCCAGCGCGAATAGGTCGATTTCTGTGTTTTAGCCTCTTGAACCACCGAAGATATTTCCCAGATTGAATGTGAGGCTTCGACCGACATGTGCTGCCAGGCGGGCATGTCAAAACGGGGCGCTTGGAAAAGGAGAACATCATGGACTTGAACAAGTTCACCGAGCGGGCACGGGGATTCGTGCAGGCGGCGCAGACCATTGCGCTGCGCGAAGGGCACCAGAGGCTGGAGCCCACACATATACTCAAAGCATTGATGGATGACGATCAGGGGTTGGCCAGTAACCTGATTTCGCGCGCGGGCGGTGCACCGAACCGCGTGGTTGAGGCGCTGGACGCGGCAATGGGGAAAATCCCTAAGGTCAGCGGTGACGCCAGCCAGATTTACATGGACGGCCAGACCGTCAAGGTTCTGGACGAGGCCACAAAAATAGCTACCAAAGCGGGCGACAGCTTCGTCCCTGTCGAACGTGTTCTGATGGCACTGTGCATGGTGAAGTCCAAGGCCAAGGATGCGTTGGACGCTGGAGCCGTATCAGCGCAAAAACTGAACGAGGCGATCAACGACATTCGCAAGGGTCGCACTGCTGACAGCGCGTCGGCGGAAGAAGGCTATGACGCGCTCAAGAAGTACGCGCGTGACCTGACCGAGGCTGCAGCCGAAGGCAAAATTGATCCGATCATCGGTCGGGATGAGGAAATCCGCCGTTCGATGCAGGTTCTGTCGCGTCGCACCAAAAACAACCCGGTTCTGATTGGTGAGCCCGGCGTCGGTAAGACCGCGATTGCCGAAGGTATGGCCCTGCGCATCGTGAACGGTGACGTTCCGGAATCGCTGAAGGACAAGAAGCTGCTGGCGCTCGACATGGGTGCTTTGATTGCTGGCGCGAAATACCGTGGCGAGTTCGAAGAACGCCTCAAGGCCGTTCTGACCGAGGTGACTGAAGCCGCGGGTGAGATCATCCTGTTCATCGACGAGATGCACACGCTGGTCGGTGCCGGGAAATCGGACGGTGCAATGGATGCCGCCAATCTGATCAAGCCTGCGCTTGCCCGGGGTGAGCTGCATTGTATCGGTGCGACCACGCTGGATGAGTATCGCAAATACGTAGAAAAAGACGCTGCCCTTGCGCGCCGGTTCCAGCCTGTAATGGTACAGGAGCCGACAGTCGAAGATACGATCAGCATCCTGCGCGGCATCAAGGAAAAGTACGAGTTGCACCACGGTGTGCGCATCTCGGATTCAGCGCTTGTTTCAGCGGCGACCCTGTCGCACCGCTATATCACTGACCGCTTTCTGCCCGACAAAGCCATCGACCTTGTCGACGAGGCCGCATCGCGTCTGCGGATGGAGGTCGACAGCAAGCCCGAGGAACTCGATCAACTCGACCGGAACATCCTGCAGATGCAGATCGAGGAAGAGGCGCTGAAGCTTGAAGATGACGCGGCCTCGAAAGATCGTCTGGAAACCTTGCAAAAGGACCTGGCCGATTTGCAGGAACGATCCGCCGAGATGACAGCACAATGGCAGGCCGAACGCGACAAGCTGGCGGGGGCCCGTGACCTGAAGGAACAGCTCGACAAGGCGCGCGCTGATCTTGAGATCGCCAAGCGTGAAGGCAACCTCGCCAAAGCGGGGGAATTGTCCTATGGCGTCATCCCCGAGCTTGAAAAAAAGCTGACCGAGGCCGAGAACGCCGAAAGCAATGGTATGATGGCCGAGGAAACAGTGCGCCCTGAACAGATTGCTTCCGTCGTGGAGCGCTGGACCGGTATCCCGACCTCGAAAATGCTGGAAGGTGAGCGCGAGAAGCTGCTGCGGATGGAAGACGCTCTGCATTCCCGCGTGATCGGTCAGGATGCAGCGGTGACTGCTGTCGCCAACGCCGTGCGCCGTGCGCGTGCGGGTCTGAATGACGAAGGCCGCCCGCTGGGATCGTTCCTGTTCCTCGGGCCGACCGGCGTGGGTAAGACCGAGCTGACCAAGGCCGTGGCGAATTTCCTGTTCGATGACGACAATGCGATGGTGCGTATCGATATGTCCGAGTTCATGGAGAAACACGCGGTTGCCCGTCTGATCGGGGCTCCTCCGGGCTATGTCGGTTATGACGAAGGCGGTGTGCTGACCGAAGCCGTGCGGCGCAGGCCCTATCAGGTCGTGCTGTTTGACGAGGTTGAAAAGGCGCACCCGGATGTGTTCAACGTGCTGTTGCAGGTTCTGGATGATGGGGTTCTGACCGATGGTCAGGGCCGCACCGTGGACTTCAAGCAGACGCTGATCATCCTGACGTCGAACCTTGGGTCTCAGGCGCTCAGCCAGTTGCCCGATGGCGCGGACAGCGCGCAGGCACGCCGTGACGTGATGGATGCGGTGCGGGCACATTTCCGGCCCGAGTTCCTGAACCGTCTGGACGAAACGATCATCTTTGACCGCCTCAAGCGGGCCGATATGGATGGCATCGTCGATATCCAGATGGCGCGTCTGCAAAAGCGCCTGGCGGCCCGCAAGATCGAACTGGCCCTGGACGATGGTGCCAAGGAATGGCTGGCCAATGAAGGCTATGACCCTGTCTTCGGAGCCCGCCCGCTGAAACGCGTGATTCAGCGCGCCCTGCAGAACCCGCTGGCCGAAGCGCTGTTGGCCGGTGAGATCAAGGATGGTGAGGTTGTCCCGGTAACCGCCGGGGCTGATGGCTTGATCATCGGTGACCGGTTGGGGACGTCAGAACGGCCCCGCCCGGATGATGCAGTGGTGCATTGATTTAGGCACAAACGGAAGACCCGCCGCATTGGCGGGTCTTTTTTGTCTGCATCTACGCTCTTCGACGCGCCAAAATTCCCCGGCTTGTCCGGGATGGTGGGCCTGCGGGGAATGAGTACTCGCTTTCGCATTCAAAGCCAGCTTTGTGCAATAGTCCCAGAATTTCTTCTCTGCCGAATGTGCGATGGCGCCATTGCAGCCAGATGATTGCATTGCACCAATGCGGCTTTGACACCACCAGATACAAACGACCGCCAGGGCGCATCATATCGTGAATCTTCTCAAGTGCGCGCAACGGATCGGGGCAATGTTCGATGACATGCGCAGCCAGTGCCACATTAGCAGGTTCCAGAACGACAGACCCTAACAATCCCTGCACAAGTCTTGGCTCGACACCCCGCGCCTGTAGCGCGCTTTGACCCTGTTTCAACATGGCTTGACTGGGTTCGAGAAGGGTTATTTCGACGGGTGACCCGTGAATAGCGACCCAGGCTTCTGCAAACGAGGCCGTCCCGGCACCGATATCAACAACCCGACTGTTATGCTCTGTCGCGAGCTGACTTGCTGACAGAAAACCAAGATACGCATCGTAATAACCAAGAGCACGCATCTTATCCCGCCATTTTGGTGCAGCGGTATCATAGCGCCGTGTGGTGTCAGACTTGGTCTTGCCCATTGGCTGGCTTGCTCTCAGTGCCTACCACTCATGGAATGCGCAGATGGAAACTGACCCACTGAAGAAAGCGGGCCAGTTTCGCCAAACGTCAGTTTCATCAGATCAGCGCAAGTATCCGCGCCGGACCTCCGGTGCCGCCTGCGTGTTTCGGTGCGCCAATAACAAGTGTTGCGCCTGACGCGGGTACCTGATCCAGATTGGCCAGGCATTCGATCCCGAACCGGCCGGATGGCAACCAGGCATAATGGGTGGCGAAATCCGCAGACATGCCGTGATCCAGTGACAAGGTGTCAACGGCAATAGACCGGGCTCCGGTTTCCTCCATCAGCATCTGCGCAGCTTCAACGTGAAAGCCCGGGTAATGCTGCGCTTCACCGTCGAAATTGCGGAACGCGTCCGTTGCCGTTTTGCCAGCCCACCCAGAGTGCATGGCGACACAAGCGCCGTCTGGTATATCGCCATTGGTGGCTATCCAGGCTTTCAGGTCATCAGGGGTTAAACGCGTATCGGCGTCTTCTGCTGCGCGGGCAGCGATATCGACCACGCAAAGTGGTGCGACCAGATCTGAAACCGGGATTTCATCGACCGAAGCCCCATCCGCAGAAAAGTGCAGCGGGGCATCTATATGCGTGCCCGTATGCTCATTGATTGACAAATTGAACAGATTGAATCCGTGCTCCGCGAAATTGAATGCCTGTTCGGCCGAGATACCCGGCTCTCCGCCCCAGGTCGGGAACTCCGGGCTGAGCGTGTGGGTCATGTCTTGGACACCGCCATGCCCCGCGGCCAGTGCGGCCGGTGCCATAGCCCCGGTTGCGGCAGCCGCAACACCCGATGCCGCCGCGGCTTTGAAGAACCCGCGCCGGGACAGCATCCTGTCTTTTACGGCGTTCATTACACAGATATCACACATTTTTCGTCCTCCCATTGCGGCCACGCGGCTGCAAAAACAGGCCCGCCACACTGTTGATCGCGTATGGTGCCTGTCTGACAGAGTGCAGTTTTGGACCCGCAGTTGTAAAGACTGCAGGCAGACAACCCGGCTGTTGCCCTCCGTTCAGAGCCAGCTCTGAGTGAATCGTATATCCCCAACGAAATGTTCGAGCACTGAGAGTTGGCTCAGGTCGTGACAACCGCTGAAAGCGGGCAGAGCGCGGCACAATCCGCCTGTCTGGGCCTGTCGCCACTCGGAACGTTACAATCACGTCGCTCAAACGTGACGCCTGTTTCCATGGGTCTGTGCTATCAGCACCCTAAGTCTGTAATGACAAACAAATACGACGGAGACCTAGATGGCGCATCGCTGGACCAATACATTAACACATGCCGACGTCACCCCACGGGCGTCCTTCCTGAACCGTCGGCAGGTCATGGCCGGGATGGCGGGTGTTGGTGTGGCGGCAATGGGCCAACCAGCTGCGGCGCAGGATGCGCTGGAGCCGAACACCTGGGATGAGATCACGAGTTACAACAATTATTATGAGTTCGGGACCGGAAAAGATGACCCGGCGAAATATGCGCATACGCTGGTGACCGAACCCTGGAGCGTAAAGATTGACGGTCTGGTCGATCGTCCTGGTGAGTATGATTTCAAGGACATCCTGTCCGAGATGACGATCGAAGAACGCATCTATCGCTTCCGTTGCGTTGAAGCCTGGTCGATGGTCGTACCATGGAACGGGTTCGAACTGGCCGATCTTCTGAAAATGGCGGGGGTGAAAGACGGCGCGAAATACGTAGCGTTCGAAACGGCCCACCGCCCGGATGAGATGCCGGGAACGCGCTATCCCATTCTGGAATGGCCCTATCGCGAGGGTTTGCGCCTGGACGAGGCGATGCATCCGCTGACGATCATGGCCACTGGTATCTATGACAAGCCGATTCCAAATCAGAACGGCGCGCCTTTGCGTCTGGTCGTACCGTGGAAATACGGGTTCAAATCGATCAAGTCGATTGTCCGGATCACGCTTGTTGAAGAAGAGCCGCCCACGAGTTGGAATATGGCCAATTCGCGAGAATACGGTTTTTATAGTAATGTAAACCCGAACGTTGATCATCCGCGCTGGTCGCAAGCCTCCGAACGTGAAATCGGCGGCGGCCTGTTTGCCTCGCGCAAACCGACGCTGATGTTCAACGGTTATGAAGAAGAGGTCGCCAGCCTTTATGAAGGTATGGATTTGGCCAGGAACTACTAGAATCATGCAGGCCATCAATCAGACACTCCGGCGTATTCCGGTATGGGCCGTTTATCTGATGGGCGCGCTGCCCGCGCCCTGGCTGTTCTATCTTGGCCTGACTGGCGGTTTGGGAATCGAACCGATTGAGGCGCTGGAACACCGCTACGGCGAACTGGCTTTACAGTTGCTGATTGCCGGGCTGGCCATCACATCCTTGCGCCGATTTGTGGGCTTGAACCTGGTGAAGTTCCGTCGGGCCATTGGGGTGCTGACTTTTGTATATGTCAGCCTGCATCTCCTTGTCTGGCTGGTTCTGGACGTTCAGCTTCCCAGCCAGATTTGGGCGGATATCCTCAAGCGTCCTTATATTACCGTTGGAATTGGGGCGTTTCTTTTGCTGTTGCCTCTGACGGCAACATCCAACAACTGGTCGGTGCGCCGACTGGGGCCGCGTTGGCGCAGGCTGCATTGGCTGGTGTACCCGGCCGCTTTGCTGGGCGGCCTGCATTACGTGATGCTGGCAAAAGGGTTTCAGATCGAGCCGCTGATCTATTTGGCAGCTATAGTCATCCTTCTTGCCCTTAGGTTGCCGATTCCAAGCCTGTCACTCCAGTCCAACACAGCAGATTCTGCCTGACTCGGAAGCGAGTCTGTGAGTAACATTGTAAACAAGGCGTTAAAGTGCGGAACCCCATCTGTGTTTTCGACGATTCCGGCGCGCTTCGGCCTGATTGTGAATGGTTAACATGTTGAAAATAAATAATTATTTTTGAAATCGGCATTTTCTTTTGTTTTCGTGCATTTTCCGCTTGCGGGTTTTGAGAGTAATACTTAGAACCCCCTTCACCGGCGCAACTGAGGTTGGCCTGACGGACTGGAAAGACGGTTGAGACGCACCGGAGAGACGGTGGGCATCTGAGGTTGAGGTT
>NZ_JBQERO010000010.1:0-139873 GCF_056535125.1 Ruegeria sp. O4
ACTTCCGGACCACTGACGTGACCGGCACCGTGACCCTGGCGGAAGGCACCGAGATGGTCATGCCCGGCGACAACGTGTCGTTCGGCGTTGAGCTGATCGCCCCGATCGCGATGGAAAACGGCCTGCGTTTCGCCATCCGCGAAGGCGGCCGCACCGTCGGCGCCGGCGTCGTGTCGAAGATCGTAGAATAATCCGTAGGCCAGGCTTCAGCCCGGCACATCGGTGAACAAACGAAGGCCGCTCCATAAAGGGGCGGCCTTTTTTGTAAGTTATTGTATCGAAGGCCTTCGACCGACTCGTAGGCCGGGCTTCAGCCCGGCGCGTCTGTGACCCTAATGAAGGCCGCAACAAGAACATCAAGGCGGGGTGTGTCCCGCCCGATGAGTTCAACGAAATTCAGTTTTGCGGATAAAGCCAACTATGCAGTCGCGAGTTGGCAGATCAGCCCAACCCGCCTTCAGCTGCGGCCCGTACGGCCCGAATATTCTCACCGTAAACCTCGGGCCGATCAACTGATCCGCCTTTGAACACGGCAGACCCGGCCACCAGCACATCAGCCCCCGCTGCGGCAACAAGGGGCGCTGTCTGGGGATCAACACCGCCGTCGATCTCGATATGCACGGGGCGGTCACCAATCATCTGGCGCAATTTGCGGATCTTGCCAGTCATGTCGATGAACTTCTGGCCGCCAAAGCCGGGGTTCACGGTCATGACGCAGACCAGATCGGTGAGGTCCAGCAGATGTTCGACCGCCTCAGCCGGGGTGCCCGGGTTCAGGGCCACGCCTGCCTTCATGCCCGCGGCGCGGATCGCCTGCAGCGTGCGGTGGGTGTGGGCCCCTGCCTCGACATGCGCGGTCAGAATGTCGGCGCCTGCATCAGCGTAGGCCTGGATGTATGGATCGACCGGCGTGATCATCAGGTGCACGTCCATGACCGTCTTTACATGCGGGCGGAACGCTTTGACGGCTGGCGGGCCAAAGGTCAGGTTCGGGACGAAATGGCCATCCATTACGTCAACATGGACCCAATCCGCGCCCTGCGCTTCGATGGCCTGAATTTCTTGCCCGAAATTGGCAAAGTCGGCGGACAGAATGGACGGCGCGATCTTGATGGTGCGGTCAAAGCTCATATTGGCCTCGTATCAGCTGAAGAGTCGCGGATGCGTATACCCGTGAGGCGGGGCGATGGATACCCCCCGCACGTGTCGTGCCGTTACAAAACTTTCACTACGCTGACACATATCCGTTGAACGGCATCTGTAGCAGTCCGCCAACATGAATTGGGGGTGGCACGTGCTGCGTATCAAGAAACTGACCAAACGCTTTGGTGACAATGTTGCCGTGAATGCCGCGACGCTGGATGTGGACAAGCCATGCATGATCGGGATCATCGGACGGTCGGGCGCGGGCAAGTCCACCCTGCTGCGGATGATTAACCGCCTGACGGATGCCAGCGAAGGTGAAATCCTGTTTGAAGGCCGGGACATCACCCAACTGAAAGGCCGTGACAAACGCGCCTGGCAGGCCGATTGTGCGATGATTTTCCAACAGTTCAACCTGGTGCCGCGCATGGATGTGGTTTCGAACGTGCTGCATGGCACGCTCAACCGTCATTCGACGCTGGCCGCTATGTTCAACCTGTTCCCGATGGATGAAATTCACCGTGCCATCGACATCCTGGACCGGTTGGGGATTGCGGAACACGCTCCGAAACGGGCCGAGGCCTTGTCGGGCGGCCAGCAACAGCGCGTGGCGATTGCGCGGGCTCTGATGCAGGACCCGAGGATTATTCTGGCGGATGAACCAATTGCCTCGCTGGACCCGATGAACGCACAGGTGGTGATGCAGGCGCTGCGCCGCATCCACGAAGAAGATGGCCGTACCGTTATCGCCAACCTGCACACACTGGACACTGCACGTCGCTATTGCGACCGCGTGGTTGGGATGCGCGACGGGCGTATCGTGTTCGACGGGCTGCCCGAGCAACTGACCACGGGCGTTGCCCGCGAAATCTATGGTGCCGATGCCAGCTTTTCGGAAGAAGCGACATCAACGGAAATCGAAACGCTCGACGCCACGCGAAAGGCGCTGATGGAAGCAGAAGCAACCATCTGAGCCGTCCCAACCCCTTTCATCGCCCGGCCCGATGAGAGGCCGGGGTTATCAAACTGGAGAGAGAGAGATGAAAAAACTGATTGCTGCCTTGGTCGCAACCACAACACTGGCCGCACCGGTCATGGCTGAAGAAATCAGCGAGTTTCGTATCGGCATTCTGGGTGGAGAGAACGCTCAGGACCGGATGAGCAAAAACGAGTGTCTGCGCGAATACACCGAGGAACTGTTGGGCGTTCCGACCAAACTTTTTGCCCCTGCCGACTATAACGGAGTGATTCAGGGGCTGCTGGGCGGCACGATTGATGTCGCCTGGCTGGGTGCGTCGGGCTATGCCAAAACCTATCTGAGCGACCCCGAAGCGGTTGAGCCGGTACTGGTCAAGGTGAACACCGATGGCGGCTACGGCTATTACTCGGTTGGATTTGCACGCAAGGACAGCGGTATTACCTCGCTTGAGGACATGAAGGGCAAGGTTTTTGGCTTTGGTGACCCGAATTCGACCTCGGGTTATCTGATCCCGTCGATCGAGATTCCCCAGGCCACCGGAGCAACCATGGAATCGGGTGACTATTTTGCTGAGGTGAAATTCACCGGCGGTCACGAGCAGACCATCGTTGCGGTGAACAACGGTGACGTTGATGGCGGTGTGACCTGGGCTGATGGTCTCGGCGAGTGGGAAGACGGCTATCAGTCGGGCGCGCTGCGCCGCGCTGTGGATGCTGGTCTGGTCGACATGAACGATCTGGTCGAGATCTGGAAATCGGCACCGATCCCGGAAGGCCCGGTTGTACTGCGCAAGGCTCTGCCCGAGGATGTCAAAGTTCAGGTTACCGAATTGTGGAACACGCTGGATGAAAAAGACCGCGAATGCTTCTATGGTGTGGCTGCGGGTGAAGCCAAGAGCTTTGATCCTATCACGCATGAGGCCTACGAGGTCATCATCGAAGCGCGCAAGCTGAAGTCCAACTAAAACTGAATATCCAATGATCGGGGTCTGGTGATGTACCGGACCCCGTTTTTCTTCAGGAGCATTCCATGACAGACCTTACCGCAGGGTCCTTATCCGTCGATCAGATCCGCAACGACTATACAGCGATGACACGACGCAAGCGGGTCTATGGCGGCATCCTCCTGATCCTGTTCCTGTCGTTGATGGCGGCAGGGTTTCGCACAGCTGACAACCGGAATGCCGGCAGCTTTGTCGATGGTTGGCACCGTATTCTTGATTACCCCACAGAGGTTCTGTCCGAGGCGTGGGAAAAGATTGCTGAAATGCCAGCCAATTTGGTCTCGTTCTTCCCGGCTCTGGTCGAGACAATCAACATCGCGGCGGCGGCGACGCTTGTTGGCACAATTGTCGGGACGTTTCTCGCCCTGATGTCGACACGCGGCATGGCGCTGTGGCCGTCATTTATCCCGCTGTTTCGCCGAATATCAGACATCTGCCGCGCCATTCCCGAGATCGTGATTGCGTTGGTTCTGATCTTCATTCTGGGCGGTGGCCCGGTTCCCGCGATGATCGCTATTGCGATTCACACAGCTGGCGCATTGGGCAAACTGTTTTCCGAAGTGAACGAGAATGCCTCGCTGAAACCGGTGGAAGGGCTGCATTCTGTCGGTGCCAACTGGTCACAGCGGATGTATCTGGGGGTGATCCCGCAGGTCGGGCCGAACTATGTCAGCTATGCGCTGCTACGGTTCGAGATCAATATCCGTGCCTCGGCCATTCTTGGATTTGTCGGGGCGGGCGGTCTGGGTTACGAGCTGCGCAATGCCATGTCCTGGGGGCAAGGGCGTTATGACGAAGCCGCGGCCATCTTCATTCTTCTGTTCGTTACAATCGTGGTCGTCGACCAGCTGTCTGGCTACCTTCGCGACCGTCTGACCCACGGCTCGGAAAAAGGAGCTTTGGCATGAGCACTTTCGCAACCAATTTGACTGTTGATGACCTCAAAGCCGAAGCAGATCGCTTGTTCAACCGCAAAAGGTTGATGAATTTCGGGTTGCCTGCTCTGGTTTTCGTCTATCTGGTCTATGTCTTCTTTGCTTTTGACGTGTCGGGCCTTGTGGGGCGCGCAAACTGGGCAAATGGCAAGACGCTGGTGGCAGACAGCTATAGCTACAAAACGCATGTCGCGCGGGATAATCGCACCGGTGAAGTGTCTGTCGCCATCGAGGGTGAGCGCAAGGGCGCTTACCCTGAGGGTCAGGCGCCGGAGTGGGTGGCACTGGGCGAGACGACCGTGATCGACCTTGAAAAGGGCCATGTGGTGCGTTTCGGTGCGCAGACGGTGGAATATGACATTCCCGGCTATGGCACCATTCGCGCGACGCCCACGCGTTCGGCCGGTGTGCAGGCCGAGTTGCCGGAGGGCGAGATTCCGGAGTGGATCAATGTCTCTAAAAACCGGCTGTCTGTGACCACGGACGCAGGTCGTTTGACTGTCACCCGCAACCGGTCTGAGGTATTTCGCTATTTCACGGGGTGGGAACTGTTCTGGTTCACGCTGGACAGTCCTTATTTCGGCAAGTCCCTCCCGGAACTGGCCGGACGCGCGGTATCGGGCGAGGCGGGTGCGATCTTTAATGATTTCTGGACCAACAAGATGTGGCGCCATCAGGATGTGGCGTGGGCCATCTTCGAGACGATGCTGATGGCATTTCTGGGCACGTTTGGCGCGGCGATTGTGGCCCTGCCATTGGCCTTCCTTGCGACGCGCAATTTCAACCGGATGACATCCATCCGCTTTGCGATACGGCGTGTATTCGATTTTGTGCGCGGCGTAGACGCGTTGATCTGGACTGTGGTTCTGGCCCGCGCCTTTGGCCCCGGCCCGTTGACCGGTGGGCTTGCCATTCTGGTGACGGACACCGGGACATTCGGCAAGATATTCTCGGAAGCGTTGGAAAACGTGGATCAGAAGCAGATCGAAGGTGTGCAGTCCACGGGTGCGAACGCCCCGCAACGGTATCGGTTCGGCGTTATCCCTCAGGTCACGCCTGTTTTGCTGAGCCAGCTTTTGTACTTTCTCGAATCCAACACCCGCAGTGCGACGGTGATCGGTGCAATCACGGGGGGCGGTATTGGCTTGCTGCTGACGCAAGCAATCATCACGCAGAAAGACTGGGAAGAGGTCGCCTACTACATCATCCTGATCATTCTGATGGTGATGCTGATGGATTGGTTTTCGGGCTGGCTGCGCCGCCGTCTGATCCAGGGCGAGTCGGGTAAAAAGCACAGGCCGCGCACACCCGATCCCAAACCGTTCCTGTTGCCCTGAACCGGGATTGGAAGGACAAGAAAACAGCGCGGTTCAGTGCGGCGCAACCGTTTGAAAAAGTGTCACAGAGCTTTTGCACGACCGTTCATCCGATTGCCGGATAACGTCGGCCCAAAGGCAGTTTATCCGGATTTCGCGCCACGCCCAACGGGATGAGACCTCCGGCAGGAGGTCGAGATCGAGCGGCAGGGATAGTGGTTTACTCTTCGTTCAGCGTCAGCGTGACACGCTCACCAGCAAAGACGGTTCGGCCATATTCGACGGGTGCGCCGTCCGGGTCCGCGTTGACACCGACCGAAAACAGCACCGGAGCACCTTCGGTCAGTTGCAGATGAAGGGCTTGCGTTGCTGTCGCGCCGCGCGCGGTCAATCGGGTCGAGATGCGGGTGTAATCCGCGATGCCGCAACGTTGCAGGGCTTTTGTTACTGACTGGGTCTCGGTCAGCGCCTGTAACAGGTTTGGAAAGCGTTCTGCCGGGAAGACACTTTGAAAAACGGCTATGGGCTGCCCATCCGCCAGCGATAACCCGTCATAGACATGCACCGGGTTCCCTTTGCTCAGACCCAGTGCTTCGGCCTCGGCTTCATCTGCCGCCCGTGTGGTCAGGGCCAGGATTTTCTTTCCCGGTATCTTGCCGCTGGCCGAGACGTTCTTGTGATATCGAACCCTTTTGCCAATCGGATAGTCGGTTGGCCGCGCCGCCACAAAAACGCCCGCACCGCGCCGGGCATGAACCAGACCTTGTTCCGACATGTCAGCCAACGCGCGCCGCACTGTGTGGCGGTTGACACCGTATTTGGCGGCCAGCTGCGCTTCGGTCGGCAGGCGGTCACTGGTTTGATACCGCCCTTCGGCAATGTCCGAGGTCAGGCGCAGGGCAATGCTTTTCCAGATCGGCGTTTTGCTCATGTCACCAAATCTTCACACAGTTGGAGATTGCGTGTTGCGCACACGCAGGTTAATATTTGTCTAGTTGTATAGTTCAAATAGACAACCCGGCCAAGAGGCTTTGATGACAGATCAGACAGAAATCGCGACCGGGGCGCGCAGGGATTGGATGGGTTTGCTGGCCCGTGCACCTGACGACACCCTGATGACCTTGTGGGACGGGATTGAGACCCGCCCGAGCTTTGACTGGCTGCGCCGCCCCGAGGTCGGGAGCGTGATGGTGCGTGGTCGCACCGGCGGCACCGGAGCACCGTTCAATCTGGGCGAAATGACGGTCACGCGCTGTTCTGTGGTGTTGCAGGATGGAACGGTTGGTCACGGTTATGTTCAGGGTAGATCGAAACCCAAGGCCGAAGCCGCAGCATTGATTGATGCGATGATGCAGACCGGGGCAGCAGATGAGGTGCAGGCGCGGCTGCTCGACCCGCTTCAGCAGCAAATGCAGGCGGTCAAAAGCACACGCGCGGCCAAGGCAGCGGCCACCAAGGTTGAGTTTTTCACGCTGGTTCGGGGGGAAGATTGATGGCCGCGCAAACACAGTTTTCCGGGGGCTTTCAAAACGCACCTGTCGATGCCGCACATGCGTTCCGCGCTGCGATGACCGTCATGGCACGCCCGGGCGACATACACGTCCTGTCGGGAGGCGAACCTCCAGCACCCCTTTCCGTGGCGGCCGGTACATTGCTGCTGACGCTGTGCGACCCCGAAACCAGGGTTCACCTGGCCGGAGGCACCGATACCGACGCAATCCGCAATTGGCTGACATTTCACACGGGCGCCCCGCTCGTATCCGCTGCAAAGGCTGATTTTGCCGTTGGCACATGGGACGCATTGGGGCCGCTTAACGCCTATCGCATCGGAACGCCGGAATACCCGGATCGTTCTGCGACCCTGATAGTGGAATGCGACCGGCTGGAGCAGAGCGGTACCGTTCTGAGCGGCCCCGGCATCAAAAAGACCGCGCGCCTGTCTCTGCCGGGTATCCCGGCGCTTCAGGGGAATGCGATGCTCTATCCTCTGGGGTGCGATTTCTTTTTTACCTGCGGCAACAGGGTTGCGGCCCTGCCACGCAGCACGCAGATCACGTCGGAGGCGTAAGCGATGTATGTTGCTGTCAAAGGGGGTGAAAAAGCCATCGAGAACGCCCACGCCTGGCTGGCCGAAGAACGCCGGGGCGCGACCGATGTGGCAGAACTGAGCCTTGCACAGATCCGCGAACAGCTAAGCCTTGCAGTGAACCGGGTCATGGCGGAAGGCTCGCTATATGACCCCGACCTGGCTGCGCTGGCGATAAAGCAGGCGCGGGGCGATCTGATTGAGGCGATCTTTCTGATCCGCGCCTATCGCACCACGCTGCCGCGTTTTGGCCATTCCAATCCGGTCGAAACAGGTGAGATGGCCTGCGACCGTCGGATTTCGGCCACGTTCAAAGATGCACCCGGTGGGCAGGTTCTGGGGCCGACGTTCGACTATACCCATCGTTTGCTGGATTTCAAACTGGCCGCGGATGGTGATGTCCCGAAAGTTCCGGAAGGTTCAGCGCGGCAGGAACCGACGCCGCATATCACTGAATTCCTGAAAGACGAGGGCCTCATTCAGGACGAGCCGACAAGTGATGACAACCCCGGCGACCTGACGCGCGAACCGATGGAATTCCCCGCCAATCGCCCGTTGCGCCTGCAATCGCTGACACGCGGGGATGAGGGTTTCGTGCTGGGCATGGCTTATTCCACCCAGCGCGGTTACGCACGCAACCACGCGTTTGTGGGTGAATTGCGGATCGGCAAGGTTGCTGTTGAAATGGACATCCCCGAGTTGGGTTTTGCCATAGATATCGGCGAGGTCGAACTGACCGAGTGTGAGACGGTGAACCAGTTCAAGGGTTCAAAAACCGAGCCGCCTCAGTTCACGCGCGGTTATGGTCTGGTCTTTGGTCAATCCGAACGAAAAGCCATCGCGATGGCCTTGGTTGATCGCGCGCTGCGGTGGAAGGAACTGGGCGAAGACAATCTGGGCGCGCCTGCGCAGGATGAAGAATTTGTTCTGAGCCACGCGGACAACATTCAGGCGACCGGTTTTCTCGAACACATCAAGCTGCCGCATTACGTGGATTTTCAGTCCGAGCTTGAACTGGTCCGCAAACTGCGCCGCGAGGCTGACGCGCGGATCACGTCAAAGGAGGCTGCGGAATGAAGGCTGTCGTTTTTGATATCGGCAACGTTTTGATCCAGTGGGATCCGCATTTGGCATGGCTGGATGAGATGGGTAGCCGCGAGGCGGTGGCAGAGTTTCTCACTCGTATCGATTTCCCCGAACGTAATCTGCGGGCCGATGGCGGTGAGGATTTCGCTGATCTGGCTGCTGAACTGGAAGATGCTGACGACCAGCGACGTCTGAGTTCTTATGTTGAGCGCTATGCCATGACCGTCCCACACAAGATCGAGGGAACTTGGCGATTGCTCCATCGTTTGAAAGAACAGGGCACCCCGGTTCATGCGATCACCAACTGGTCAGCGGAAACATGGCCCGTTGGTGTTGGTGTGCATCCTGAGCTGGGCGAGGTCTTTGGCGTGACCGTAGTGTCAGGTCAGGAAAAGCTTTTGAAACCGCAGCCCGAGATTTTCCGTCGGATGTGCGACCGGGCCGATCTTTCCCCTCAGAACTGTATCTTTGTCGATGATAGCCCAAGAAACGTGGATGGAGCCCGCGCCGTTGGCATGGACGCCATACATTTTACCAGCCCTCAGGCCTTTGAAGTAGCCTTAACTGCGCGGGGACTGCTATGAGCGCGTACAACTTTGCATATTTGGACGAACAAACCAAACGGATGATCCGCAGGGCCATCCTGAAGGGCCTGGCTATTCCAGGGTATCAGGTGCCCTTTGCCAGCCGTGAAATGCCGATGCCTTATGGCTGGGGCACCGGAGGGGTGCAGGTCTCGGCCGCGACGCTGACGCCTGAGGATACGCTCAAGGTCATCGATCAGGGTGCGGATGACACGACCAACGCAGTGTCGATCCGCAAGTTCTTTGAAAAGACCGCAGGTGTGGAGACGACCGAGGAAACCGAGAAGGCGACGGTGATCCAGACCCGCCACCGCATCCCCGAGGCGAAGCTGCGCGAAGATCAGATTATCGTTTATCAGGTGCCGATTCCGGAACCTCTGCGCTTCCTCGAGCCGCGTGAGACCGAGACACGCAAGATGCACAGCCTTGAAGAATATGGGCTGATGCATGTGAAGCTATATGAGGATATCAGCCAGCACGGGGCGATCTCGACCGCTTACGCCTATCCGGTGAAAGTGTCTGGCCGCTATGTGATGGACCCGTCCCCGATCCCGAAATTCGACAACCCGAAGCTTGCAATGGATGCAATCCAGCTGTTCGGTGCCGGGCGCGAGCAGCGCATCTACGCAGTGCCGCCACATACCAGGGTCGTGAGCCTCGATTTCGAGGATTACCCGTTCGAGGCCACCAAGGCCGATCATCCCTGTGACCTGTGCGGGGCCGAGGACAGCTATCTGGATGAAGTCATTTTGGATGATGCGGGCAACCGAATGTTTGTCTGTTCGGACACTGATTATTGCCGGTCGCGCCGCGCGGCCGGCCATGTGGGCCGCTTGGCCGAGGAGAACGCAGCATGACCCCCCTGTTGCAGGTCAACGGCATCGAAAAGCTCTATGGTGCGCGGATCGGATGCGCGGATGTTACTTTTGATCTCTACCCCGGTGAGGTGATGGGCATCGTGGGCGAAAGTGGCTCGGGCAAGTCGACCCTGCTGAATTGTTTGGCGGGTCATCTGGTGCCCGATGCGGGGCAGGTGATCTTTGACACGCGCGCGAACGGACCGGTGGATACGGTGACCATGTCGGAGCCCGAACGCCGGATGTTGAGCCGTACCGACTGGGCCTTTGTGCATCAGCATGCACGTGACGGGCTGCGGATGTCAGTTAGTGCCGGAGGCAATATTGGTGAACGGCTGATGGCCGTGGGCGAGCGCCACTATGGTGACATCCGAGACAAGGCCATTGACTGGCTGGGCCGGGTCGAGATCGAGGCGGCGCGCGTTGATGACCGGCCCACCGCGTTTTCGGGCGGGATGCAGCAACGTTTGCAGATCGCCCGTAATCTGGTGACTGGCCCGCGACTGGTGTTCATGGACGAACCGACCGGGGGGCTGGATGTCTCGGTTCAGGCGCGATTACTGGACCTCTTGCGCGGCTTGGTGCGTGAAATGGGGCTGAGCGCGATCATCGTGACCCATGATCTTGCTGTGGTGCGTCTGTTGGCCGACCGGTTGATGGTGATGAAGGATGGTCATGTGGTTGAGGCCGGGCTGACCGATCAGGTGCTGGATGATCCCCAACACGCCTATACGCAACTGCTAGTGTCCAGCGTTCTGCAGGTTTGAGTATTTGGGAAAAGGTGAAGCAATGATTGAACTGATCAATGTGAGCAAAAGCTTTACCCTACACAATCAGGGCGGTGCTGTTATCCCGGTGATGGAAGGCGCGTCGTTGAGGGTTGAACCGGGTGAGTGCGTTGCTTTGACCGGGGCGTCTGGCGCGGGCAAGTCCACGCTGATGCGCGTAATTTATGGCAACTACCTGGCGGCCTCTGGTCAGGTGCTGGTTGGAGGTCTGGACGTGGCAAAAGCCGAGCCGCGCCAGATCTTGACCCTCCGCCGGGAAACGCTGGGCTATGTCAGTCAATTCCTGCGGGTCGTGCCGCGTGTGCCGACGCTGGACGTTGTGGCAGAGCCTTTGCTGGCCGTGGGTTGCGACAGAATTGAGGCGCTGGAGAAATCAGCCGGGTTGCTGAAGCGGCTGAACATTCCTGAGCGCTTGTGGACCCTGAGCCCTACAACCTTTTCGGGCGGCGAACAGCAGCGGGTGAACATTGCACGTGGCTTTGCGCATGACTACCCGGCGATGTTGTTGGACGAACCGACGGCGAGCCTGGATGCGCAGAACCGCGAAACCGTGTTGTCGCTGATTGAAGAGGCAAAAGGGAGTGGCGCGGCGATTGTCGGGATATTCCACGACTTCGATGCCCGTGAGCGTGTCTGTGACCGCGAAGTCAATGTCGCTGACTTCACGCCGGGACTGGCGGCATGACACTTGCCCCTGTCATAGCGATTGTTGGCCCCTCGGGCGTTGGCAAAGACAGCGTCATGGAAGCGTTGGAGGCACAGGTGCCTGGCGTCCGGCGGGTGCGAAGGGTGATCACCCGCCCCGCAGGCGAAGAAGGCGAGGATTTTGACCGGGTTTCGGTTGCAGAATTCCAGCAGATGGAACTGGCAGGCGCTTTTGCCCTCAGCTGGCCTGCGCACGGACTGTTCTACGGTATCCCGGCCGAGATTTTGCGACAGCGTCATGGGGCGAATGCGGTTCTGGTCAATCTTTCCCGTGAGATTCTTTTGCAGGCGCAGAAGGTGTTTGGAGATCTTATTGTGATCTCTCTGACGGCAGATGTCGGAGTTTTAGCGCGGCGCCTGTCCGCTCGGGGACGGGAAAGCGCAGACGAGCAGGCGCGGCGGATGTGTCGCGCCAACGCGGAGTTGCCGGATGGTCTGAACCGGGTCATCGAAGTCGACAATTCCGGCGCGCTGGAAGACACGGTCGCCGAAATCCTGCGCTGTCTTCAACCGGAAAGCGCGTAGCGATGGATCAGGTGAAACCGCCCTTCTTCCGCCTCGCCCATCAGGGCAAGATCAGTGATCTGGAAAGGTTGCGGCAGCAAGGGGCTCAGATGGGTGTGCAGTGCTTCTTGGGTTGCCCTGAGGGTTGGTTTGTCCAGTTTACCGCTGAGCGTGATGTGAAATCGAAACGCGTCCAGCACGTAGGGATAGCCCCATTGGGTCAGATTAGCGTCCTGCTCGGGGGTCAGTCCCGCGGCGCGGCGGCGCGTCAGTTCGGCCTGAGTGGCAGGTGCGCGAAACCGGTCGAGATCGCGAACACAGGCCGCGGCCAACGCATTCAGCGCCTGCGTTTCACCCAGCGGGCACAGGGCCAGAAAACGTCCAAGACGGGTAATTTCCAGACCGTCGAGTGTGATGGGCTGCCGAGTTGCAGCCAGCGCAATGCACGCCTGATGCAATGCGTCAAAGGTCAGGCCGTCGCGCAACCGGAACGGCGGTTTCAGGGTCGCGTGCAGCCCGTATTTGCGCGGCACCTCAGTGATGGTCGCTATGTCGATGCCACCCATGATCGGATGCGCGACCTGCGTTCCCTTTGCCATGTCCCAGCCCAGCCAGCTGGTTGCAAATTCCGTCCAGGCCACCCCGGCGGGTGGCGCAAAATAGATCGCGTATCGCGTGAATGTCACATTGGCCTCCTATTAAGTGGCCTTCCAATACCTCAGATTGCGTAAAGTTCAGATGACAGAAGACTTGATCCTTGCCAATGCCACGCTTGTGTTGCCGAATGAAACCGTGATCGGTTGTGTTCGAATAGCAGGTGACACTATCATCGAAATCGACACCGGGCGTGCAGTTCCCGCTGGTGCGATAGATTGCGAAGGCGACTATGTCAGCCCCGGTCTTGTCGAGTTGCACACGGATAATCTTGAACGCCATATTCAGCCGCGCCCCAACGTGCATTGGCCCCATGCTGCCGCCATTTTGGCCCATGACGCGGAACTGGCCAGCGTGGGGATCACAAGTGTGTTCGATGCGATGCGGGTTGGTTCGATCCCGTCCGGCGCCGGACGGTACGGAAAATATGCACGCGGCCTGTCGCGGGAGTTGTGGGATCTGCGCGAGCAGGATGCGCTTAAGATCAGCCATTTCCTGCATTTGCGTGCAGAGGTTTGTTCCGAGACACTGATCGAAGAACTGGACGAGTTTGGACCCGAGGACAGGGTTGGTCTTGTGTCCATCATGGATCACACCCCCGGCCAGCGTCAGTTTCGCGACATGGGCAAGTTGCAATCCTATCTGAAGGGAAAATATGCCATGGACGATGATACGTTCTTTCAGCATGTAGCCCAGCTGAAAGGCCTTCGGGATCGCAACGGTGATGTGCACGAGGTCGAAACCGTCAAAGCCGCGCGCCGATTTGGAGCCGTTCTTGCCAGTCATGACGATACGACCGAAGATCAGGTGAAGGTCTCGGCGGGTCACGGCATTCGGCTGGCTGAGTTCCCCACAACGGTTGAGGCCGCACGAGCGTGCCATGATCGCGGCATCAAGGTCATGATGGGTGCGCCAAACGTTGTTCGCGGAAGCTCTCATTCCGGGAATGTTGCAGCCCGAGAATTGGCCGAGCTTGGGCATCTGGACGTAATGTCCTCGGATTACGTGCCGTCGGCCTTGTTATTGTCTGCGGTCATGCTGGGTGAAATGTGGGGCGATATGGCGCGTGGGATGAAGACCGTCACATTGGCCCCGGCGCAGGCCGCCGGGCTGGAGGATCGTGGCGAGTTGCGCGCCAATGCCCGCGCCGATGTTATCCGTTTCCGGATGCGCGCGGGTGTGCCAGCCCTCAACTCGGTTTGGGCGCGCGGTCGCCGTGTGGCGTGATCAGGCTGTATAGAACAGGTAACGGTCCGGTGCGATCGTCTCGGGCCCTTTGATCTGGTTGAAGCCGACAAGGGGCTGGCCGGAAATCAACAACCCACCGGGCTGCATGACTTGCGCGATCAACGGGCTGAGGCGTGCGGCTTCGGCCACATCTTCGTGTTTGATGCCGCGTCCGAAATCATAATGAGCCAATGCGATCCTGTGCCCCTCGGCCATCAGCCTCCGCAGCATGGGTTCAGCTTCGCCTTGCAGGAAATCTTCGGCCGGTGGCGTGCTGTCAGGATGGCATTGCAGCACACGATCCATCACCCAGATCCGGCGGTTCGGCAGGATCTCTCGCAGGTGGTCATAGGTGCGACCATTGCCTAGCCCCATATCCAGCACGTCGCCAGTTTGGTCACTGATCTGTTCGGCTGCCCAGTTCAGCCCGTCGCGCTGAGCCGTCAATCGGCGCAGCATGGAATCCAGTCGGCTCATGACGATGTCCTCATTCGTTCTTTGGTGCGACCCAGGGTGTGGCAGGACCGTCCAGCAGATGTTTCAGCAGCGCCTCGGTAAAGGCCCAGATGTCCTGATCATGGACCAGGTGATGGGTCAATACTCCAAAAGGCTCGGCGTTGTCTGCGCGGCCTTCGCGCCTGTCCCGCAGGAGGTTGACTGTCTGCGCGATCAGGCGATCCGGAGAGATCAGACCGCGTGAACCCCGCCAGTCAATCGGGTCAAGATGTGTGTTGACCTGCTCAAGCCCCGCAGCCGCCATTTCCGTTCTGCGGGGCGTTGCCGTGGAAAGAATGCGGTATCCCAGTGACGGAAGGTGTTCGATGACTTCTGGTGCAATGCGGTTCCACGGAGGGACAAACATCGGCCGCAGGGCGTTGCCGAACAAGGCGTCAAGGCATGACAATCCTGCCGCAGCATCCGCAACAACCTCGTCCAGCGGACGGTTGAGACGAAACTCGGCTTTCTTCTCACTGGCAGGCGCATGGTTCTTGTGGGACCACCCGTGGACCACAGGGATGAGAGTTTCGCCGCGCGCAACATAGTCAGCCAGCGCAGGGGTTGCCGCATGGGGAATGACGGCCAGATGTACCGGCAGGCCCAACTGTGCGGCCAGACCGGACAGGCGATCCAACCGCGATGTCGGAGCGATCGCGTCATCGTCTCGCCACCACAGCGGAAGCGACAGGCCCGCTGCACGCCAATGGGTCAGCTCGACCTCAAGTGGGTGCCAGTCCGGGTTCATTTACGCCGCTCCAGCAGGTGCTTGGCGATCTCCACCGTTTGGGCCGCGCCATCAAATCCAAAATCCTGCTGTGCGCGGGGTCCATCTGAAATGACACGCTCTACGGCCTGCGCCAATGCTTGCCCGCTCAGGGTTCGGCTGAGAAGCACCTCGATGGCTGGCAAACTCGACAGGCTTTGCCCACGCAGCCCCTGTTCAACCTCTTTGCCATCATCGAACGGGACAAAAACAGCGGGTGTTTCGCTTTGCAGAATATCCATGGCGGTGTTGTAGCCGCACATGCTGACCGATGCAGCCGCATGGGGCAGCATCTGGCGAAAATCCGGGCGCACGGGTTCCAGAATTGCCGAGGTTCCATCAGCCATTTGGGACAGCTCGTCTATTCTCGCCTTGGCATCCGTCCCGCCGACCAGCAGGCGCCAGCACCTGTTGGGCATCTGGCGGGCGGCCTCGATGGCCGCGCGAAAGATCGGTTGGCCCACAGAACCGCCGCCGGCACTGACAAGGATTTCGCCCTGCCCAACGGCATCAGGATGCGGTTGAGGCAACTCAGGCGCAACAAAGCCGGTATAATGCAACCGTTCCGCCAATCGGTCCGACACCGGCCAACTGACCGAAAGCGGTGTGACACTTTCGGTCGAGTGAACAAGAATGCCGTCATAAAAGCGGGTGACGATATCTTCTGTCCGCTGGGCCTTGGCAGGTTTGGAAGGAGGGGCCAGAATATCCCGGATCGATCCCAGGATGACCGGAGGCCGAGGCAGGGCCCGTGCCGCATTCAGGGCCGCGTCGAATTCCGCCGCCAGAGACCGGCGACCAAAGGGGTAAAGCTCGGTTATCAGGATTTGCGGCTGAAAGCTGTTTACCGCCTGCACCATGGCTGTCACACGCGCGCGCTGATAATCCGCGTCAGCCTCGACGCCGCTTTCAGTCAGAAGCCGGGTGAAATTGGTTCCATCTGATCTGAGCGGTGGCAAACCGAACAGGGTTACCCCGCTGCTGTCCAGTTGAGGCGCAGGCATCCCGCCCGAGACGACCATAACTTGGTGGCCGTCATCCCGGAACGCCCGGCCCAACGTCAGGGCCCGGCTTAGATGCCCTGTTCCCAAAAGGTGCGTGACAACGATCATCACCTTCATGGCATCGGCCCATGTTTGATCAGGCGAGCGGGGTCCGGGTCTGCGGTCATTGTGTCCATTTCAACGATATACAGCCGATTGCGCTTGATCTTGAAGGGGGCGGGACCATCAAAATCCCAACCCCACGCCTGGGCGAGAATGACCCGCATGATGCCAATATGGCAGACCGCGACTGTATCCTGTCGCAGTCCGGACACCCAGGGGCGCAGCCTGGTCCAAACCTCGGCAGGGCTTTCACCGTGAGGCGGGCGAAAATCCCAGCTCCAGTCTTCGATATGGCGATACCCGCTGGTTTCATCGGCGATCAGGTCGACACCTCGAAGCCCCTCCCAGTCGCCCCAATTCATTTCAATCAGCGCGTCCGAGGTTTTCGTTGCGCGCCCAGACACGATCCGCGCCGTTTCACTGGCGCGCAGCAACGGGCTGGACCAGATATCAGCGGCGGCCCATGGGTCAGGCAAGCGATACCCGGCCAGTTCAGACCGCGCGTCGTCATCCAGTGGAATATCACTGCGCCCCTGAATGCGCCCTACGCGGTTCCAGTGGGTATGCCCGTGGCGAAGCAGTGCAAGACGGGTCATGATACATCCTTCAACAAGGGCCGTAGATGCGCCCACAATCGCTCGGTCGCCTGAGGCATAAGATGGCGCCGTGCCACATAGCTGCGCGCATTCGCCCCAAGCGCACGGCGCTGCGCGGTATCCTCCAGCAGGTTTTGCATGTGATCAGCAAGCCCTTTGGCCCCAGCATCAACCGATGGGTAAACCGCAGGTGCCAGCACATCCCGAACGCCGGGGCGGTCCTGTGCGATCACGGGCAGGCCTGTCGCCTGCGCCTCGAGATAGACCATCCCATAGGCTTCGTTCACGCCCGGCCAGACAAGCAGGGATGCGTGTTGGTAGATTTTCTGCAAGGCCGCCCGGTCGAGCTGGCCCAGAAAGTGCACCCGGCTTCCGAACGGCACCATCAACGCTTCAACATCCGGCCGCGCCGGACCGTCCCCCGCGATGTTCAGGTTCCAGTCACATGTCAGGTGCGAAAGGGCTTCGGCCAAAATCCGGTAGGACGCCAGCTTGTCCCCATGCCGCATCATTCCGACAGTCAGCATGGGGCCGTCCCCGGTCGTTGCCACAGGCAACACGGCTTCAGGCAGAAATGGCGGCAATTCAACCAGTGCCTGCTTGCCAAAACGGTCCCGTTCCAACGTAATCAGGTCATTGGCTGTGTGGTAGAAAATGATATCCGCTGCATCACACGCCTGATGCGCCGCTTGGGCGAAATCGGCCCACGGCCCGTTCAGCCTGCTTGATGCGCGCGTACTTTCCAATTGCACATACGGAATGCCGCGCGCCCGGCAGATCTTGGGGCCCAGCAGGTCGGGTGCTTTGTAGTAATTGTGATAAGTCACCCAAAGATCTGTATCAAAGGGCAACTCGGCGTTCAGCCGCTGTGCTTCATTCTCAGCCGCGCGAACAAGGGTTTGCTGTAGGTCCCGGTCCGCGTTCTTGTCATAGATGCGCAGGTCCGAGGCCAGTTCGACCTTATCCCCTTGCGCCGCCAAGGCGAGCATCAGGTTTCGCGCCATTTCGCGGTCGCCTGAGGGTTTCTGGCTGCCGGGGGATTTCATTGGCGCATAAAACGCAACCCGCGCCATTACGCGTCTTCCATGCTCAGGGTTTTCAGCCGTGCCGACAGCCGTGCAATACCAGGGTCCATTCGAAAATCTGCAATCAGACGGTCATAGGCTGCACGCGCCATAGTTGCTGCCGTTTCCGGATCAGCGGCCAGAGCTGAAATGGCCGAAGCCAATGCAGCCGGGTCGTCATCAGACAATACGCCATGCGTTCCGGATTGGATGAATTCCGGGATGGCCGAAACCGGTGTCGACAGGATCGGCAATAGCTGGGACGCGGCTTCCATCAACACGTTCGGCAATCCGTCACGATCCCCGTCCGCAGCAATACGGCTGGGCAGGACAAACAGGTCGGCCCTGCGCATGGCTTCGATCACCTCCGGCTGATCGCAGGCCCCCCTCCAGGTGATGCGGTTCGCGATACCAGCAGCGCGCGCCTGTGTGTGCAGAGTGTCCCCAAGACCCCCGCCGCCAATGTGGGTCCAATGCCAGTTCAGGTTTTCCGGCAGCAGTGTGAAGGCCGCAATAAGACGGTCAAAGCCCTTCTTTTCAACCAGTCGTCCAACGGAAATCATGTGAAACGGATCGCCAGCGGCGCGTATCCTGCGTTTTGGCGGTTCGGGGAAGCGCGACAGGTCCAGACCGTGATAGATAAGCTCCACGCGGTTGGGGTCATCAGCGAGGCTGCGCAGGTGTTCCGCGCCGATTGCCGTGCAGGTGGCCCCGAAAGCGGCCCCATACGTTGCGGCCTGCAGCTTTTCACTCTTTTCCCAATCCGGCGAGGTCCAGATGTCCTTGGCATGGGCAGAAAAGCTCCATGGCAGACCGCGCATGATGGCCGCATACCGGGCGACCGACGAGGGGGTGTGCATGAAATGGGCATAGAGCCCCTGCGTCTGGGCGGGTAACTCAGCGGCCAGAACACATGCTTGCCCGAAGCGGCGGATGCGGTTCGGCGTGGGATCGCGGCGCAGGTCGTGCCGCCAGATCTTGTAGGCTTCGGCATAGCCGGGCAGGTCCTGGGCGGCAGCGCGGGCCGCCCACACTCTCTGTGGCTCTTCATGCAGGTATTCCGGCAGATAGCGAACCTGCCCTGCGAAACGGTCGTGCAAAGGGTGACGTTTGGTGTCGGTCGGATGGCGCAGAGACCAGATGTCAAATCGGTGCCCGGCTTCCTGCAAGGCAACAAGTTCCTGCGCGATAAATGTTTCGGACAGTCGCGGCCAGCCTTTGACCACAACCGCCAGATTGGGAGAGGCCGAGTTCATCCAGTGGCTCGTTTCTGTTCCCGTGTCAGCAGGCTGTCAATGCGGTCGGTGACATAGTCCAAACCATCCAGCAATCCGCTTTGGATGGCCTGCGACGGCACTGATTGGTGCGGCAGGTTGCGGATGGCACGGATCATTGCGTCGGGTGTCAGGCTGTCGCGTTGTTCGTCCAGCATCTTGACCAGCCCCAGCTCTTCTGCGCGTGAGGCCCGTATCCACTGTTCCAGACGGGGTGTGGTGCGTGGAACGATGACGGCCCGTTTGTCAAAGGACAGGACCTCGCAAAACGTGTTGTAGCCGCCCATGCAGACCACGCCTTCGGCCCCGGCAAACAGCGTTTCGATCTGCGATTCAAATCCAACCGCGGTTACACGACCATTCAATGCGGCAACCCGTGCTTCGAATTCATTCCTCAATTCACCCGACAGGAATGGGCCATAGACCAGCACGGCACGCGGCGACAGGTCTGGGTCTTTCTCGTAGGCGGACAAGACGAGGTTGACCAACGCCTTGCCATCGCCCCCGCCGCCGGGTGTGATCAGGATATAGGGTTGCTGAGGCGGTTCCCCGATCGGGCCGAGGTCGCGGCGCAGATATCCCGTCCAGTGAATGCGGGATCGCGCTGACGCGCTTAGCGGCAAGCCTTGCGTCGGGTCATAGATCGACTGTGATCCATAAACCCAAATCTCATGATAGAACCGCTCGGTCGCTTCGATGGCTTCTTTGCGCGCCCACTCGGCGGCCAGTACTTCGGGTTCGTCCAGCACATCACGCAGACCCAGAACCAGTTTCGTTCCGCAATGGCGTTCAAGGTATTTCAGTGTCGGCACCAGCTCACCCCGGAACCCTGTCGGTTCCTTGTCGACGACCAACACGTCGGGGTCGAATTGCTGAACCGCAGTCTGGATCAATCCCGCGCGCAATTCGGTTACTTCGTCGATCCCCATTCCGATTGTACGCGCGGCATACGATCCGTCCGCGCGCTTGGTCACACCGGGCAGGCGCACATGGTCAACGCGGCGGGGAAAGGTAAAACGGCCTGCCACGGGCGAACCCGTCAGGATCAGCGCCGAGGCGCTTGGGTCCGCCTGCGTGATTGCCGCAGCCAAGGCGCGGGACCGGCGCAAATGCCCCAGACCGAACGTGTCGTGGCTGTAAAACAGGATACGCGGCGCGCGGTCCGGTTTAGAATTGGTTGTGCCAAGGCTCATAGTGTTGCCCGTCTTCTTGATCCCAGAGCGAAATCCGCGCGTTCGCAAGCGTTACTGTATATTTCAATCCCACGCTTGCCAAAGGCGGATTTGCGCACTTGCAAATGTTTCAAGCATTGCGATTTGGCAACAGCGTATTGACTGTTTCGCGACATATCGCACCACCGCCAGACAAGATCGCCTAATGAGAACGATGAAGACAATCGAGGCCGACCAGAAACCTTTGCTTGGTCATATTCAATTATTGAAAGATTGAAAACACCTGCGCTCATCAGAGTGCGCCAAGAACACGTCCAAACACGATATTGAGACGGTTCGATGCGAGTATTTGAACTGCTTGAAACGCTTCTGTAATCTGACCAATATCGGCAAAAACTGGATGCACGACCCAATGCGAAATAACTTTCTGGCCGCATTTTTTTTGGCGTTTTGGGCCATTTTCCTGAGCATTTCCACTGGTGCATTGGCGCAGTCATCTTTGATTCCCGGATATCCTTCAGGGTCGGGCACTTCGTCCGAGGCCGACAAGGAAAGTGATCTGGCCGCTGCAATCCGCGCGGCCAGCGATGCGGGCGCAAGTGTCATTGTCATCGACAGTGCCGGTCAGGTTGTGACAACGGCAGGCGGAAAGGATGCAGGTTCGGGGGGCGCAGACAGCGATTCGAGCAACCCAATGGGTGACGGTTCGCAACTGATGAAGGCGCAAGAGCGGTTCTCGAAGTTCCGTGAGTCGATGCAATCGAGGCTCGAGGCGCTGCCCTATTCTATTTTTGAAGTACAATACATCCTGCGCCAGACCAGCCCGGATGGCCGAATCCAGACCTATGTCGAGGTGTTGGGCTGGAATATCCTGTTCCTGTTACTTGGGCGGTGGCTGTCGATCGAGATTTACGGGAAACGGTTCGCGCGCCGCTGGGTGGTGGCGCGGATCAAGGACGAACCACAGGGTTATCGGGAAAAGATGCCGTTCCTGCTGTTCCGGTTCCTGATGGGGATCGGTGCTACGGTCTTTGCAATGATCATGGCTTTGATCGTCGGGTATCTGATCTTTGGCGAGGCCGAGGATATCTCGGTCCAGTTCACGATCACCGCCATCTTTACGGCTTTTTTCCTGTCGCGCACGGTGTCGGACCTGTGGCGCATGGTCCTGTCGCCTTATCTGAGCCAATATCGATTACCGCCCTTTTCGGACAAGAATGCGCGCAGGCTGTACATCTGGGCGTCCGTGCTGGCGACCTATGATATTTCGGTCGTCCTGTTTTCCACCTGGGTCGCTGATTTTGGACTGAACTACAACGTCTACGCCATGGTGTATGGCGGTCTGACGATGCTGGGCGCGCTGGGCAATATTCTGATGATCCTGTTCAACGCCCGTGCCATCTCGAACGCGATCCGGGGTGGGCGGGCATCCGAACAGGTGTCTTGGCTGCTGCGGTTTGTGTCATTTGGCTGGGCGCCGGCATTGATCATCTATGTCGTGTTCAGCTGGTTCCGTCTGGCTGTTGATCTGGCGCTGGAGCATCCGACGCCGCTGCCGTTGATTGCAAGCAGCTATCTAATCTTCATGTCCGTGGTCATAGCCTATGGTGCAATGAACTATCTGCTGGAGCGATATTTCGACCGCTCGCGCATGATTAGCGAAATAAACGGGGAAGCCGCGGCAGCGGATGAAGGCGCCGGGGCGGCGGATATACCCGAGGCTGAACAGCCGAAGCAGCATCTTCTGACTTATGAAGACCTGGCCCGCCGGGTAGCCGGAATTCTGGCTTTCGTGCTCGGGGCTTATGCGCTTGTCGTGATATGGTACCCGAACGCGGACTGGAGCGAGGATCTGCCGGTAGAACGTGCGCTGGATGTGATGGTCGTCCTGTTTATCGGGTACATCCTGTTTCATTTCTTTCGGATCTGGATCGACAGCAAGATCGCTGAAGAATCCGACGATGGCACCGAGGTTGAACTGGGCGACGAAGGCGGGGAAGGCGGGCAAAGCCGTCTGGCAACGCTGTTGCCACTTTTCCGGGGCGCAATTCTGGCTGTTGTCGTGGTCACGATCGTACTAATTGTCCTGATGGAACTGGGTATCAATGTCAGCCCGTTGTTTGCGGGTGCCGGTGTGGTTGGTTTGGCCGTGGGGTTCGGGTCACAAACGCTGGTGCGCGACATTTTTTCCGGCGCATTCTTCCTGCTGGATGATGCGTTCCGGAAAGGGGAATATATCGACATTGGGGATGTGAAAGGGACGGTCGAGAAAATCTCGGTCAGGTCCATGCAACTGCGTCACCATCTGGGTGCGCTGAACACCATTCCCTTTGGCGAGATCAAAGTGCTGACCAACTACTCGCGCGATTGGGTGATCATGAAGCTGCCGCTGCGCGTGACCTATGACACCGATGTCGAGAAGGTTCGTAAATTGATCAAGAAACTGGGTCAGGAGTTGTTGGCCGATCCCGTAATCGGAGACAATTTCATCCAACCGCTGAAGTCACAGGGCGTGATCGAGATGCAGGATTCAGCGATGATCATCCGGGTCAAGTTCATGACGAAACCCGGCGACCAGTGGCTGGTTCGCAAAAAGGTCTATCAGGACATTCGCGAGCTGTTCGCGCGAGAGGGGATCAAGTTTGCGCATCGCGAGGTCACTGTAAGATTGGCAGATGGCAAAGAGGCGGAAGACCTGACGCAAAAACAGCGTGAGGCCGTGACAGGGGCTGTTCAGGCCGCAATTGACGAGGACTATCTGGACGATATCGGGCCGGATGGCGACGACCGGTAGAGAGTCCCGCCGCCGCCTTGTGTTGAGTCTCGGATGAGGTGCCCCCGAAAGCGTGAGGTCAGTTGGAAACGAAGGGCCAGACCGGGTCAGATGTGCCCAGTTTCGACGCCGGCAAATCCCATTGCAGCACAGCGTCACCGAGACTGAGGGCTGGTCTCAGGCGGTGCCCCGGTCCCCAGCCCGAAGCTTCTGTCGCAGGGGAGTAATCCGTGGGCGTCGGAGTAATGGTCTCTGCCTCGACGTTGTCTTTGCCGAGAACCGCCAATAGCTCGGCGGTGCGGGCAAGGGACAGATGCGCATGCATGATGGAATTGCCCGACGCAGCCTCGGCCAATGCGGAAAGGACGGCGGCGGCCATCAGATAGCCGGTCGCGTGGTCCAAAGCCTGAACCGGCAACGGCGTCGGTTTGTCTGCGTCAGCCCATCCCATGCCCGCATGCGCAATTCCCGCGCTCATCTGGACAAGGCTGTCAAACCCGCGCCGGGTCGACCAGGGGCCTTGCCAGCCATAGGCATTCAGCGTCACCTCGACCCTGTTCGGTGCCAGTTCATCGCGCTTGGCGCGGGTCAGGCCAAGCGCGTCCAAAGCGCCGGGCCGGTACCCATGAACGAATACATCCGCTTGGGGCAGAAGTTCTTGCAGCCTTTCCATGTCGTTGGTCGATTTCAGATCGAGATAAGCACAGTGTTTGCCTAGTGAAATGTCAGGGATCACGCCGGGTTCGTCCCAACCGGGCGGATCGATCCGCAAAACCTCGGCCCCGAAACCGGCCAATGTGCGTGTCGATACCGGACCTGCCAGAACGCGCGTCAGGTCAAGAACCCGCAACCCGGCAAGAGGTCTTGCAGGGGTTGCCTGCGGCCTCTCGCGTAGCTTGACGTACCGGGGGCCTTGCCAACCAATCAACGGATCGCGCGATACAGCGCGGCCCTGCGGATGTTCAAGCCACTCGGTCCGGCTGCGCATGGCAGCGGCCACACCGCCTTCGGCCACAATATCGGTTTCCAAATCGGATATGGCCCGGGTTCTGACGGCTTTTGTCACAGCTTCACGCTCTGGCGGGGTGCCAAGAACCTTCATCGCTGCCGCGCGATGGCGCGGCAGGTTGGTGTGCAGCCTGATCCAGCCATCTGACGCCCTGTAATCCCCCGCGACCGAATCCCACAGGTTTGGCATTTCCCAGCCGTCGGGCTTGAAGGAATAGCCGAACCACAACGATGCCAGCCGATGGTCGACGGCGATCTCGGGGGCTTTCTGGGTCAGGTTCAGCGCCTGCATAAAGCGGGCCATCTCTTGCCCAACGGCTGCAAAGCTGGCTGTCGCCAGTTCGGAGACGGCAAAAGCACTTGGCAGAGCGCCTGTGCCGACCTTGCGATATCGGTCGACGGCGGGAAGGGTGGCAAGAAGGCTCATTGCTGATAAGGGTCAAGGCTGTCGCGCAACCCGTCACCCAGAAAGTTGAAAGCCAGTACGATCACGATGATCGGAAGCATCGGGATTGCCGTCCAGGGGTAGATCTCAATCGATGCGAGGTTTTGCGCGTCATTCAGCATCACACCCCAACTGACCGCTGGTGCACGAAGGCCCAGGCCAAGAAAGCTAAGCGCCGTTTCCCCAAGTATCATTGCCGGGATCGACAGGGTGGCTGATGCAATCAAATGAGACATGAAATTCGGCAACAAGTGCTTACGGATCACCCGGCCCGAGCTTGCACCCATCATTTCTGCCGCACGAACGTATTCTTCCTCGCGTAGTGACAGGAACTTTGCACGAACTGAACGCGCCAGTCCTGGCCAGTCGAGGATGCCGAGGATGATCGAAATGATGAAGAATACGGCAACCGGGCTCCAGTTCGATGGCACGGCGGCAGACAGTGCCAGCCACAGCGGCAATTCCGGCAGCGAACGCAGAATTTCGATGACCCGGTTGATGACCCAGTCGATGCGGCCACCGAAATAGCCGGCCATCGAACCGAACAGGATACCCAGAAAGAATGATACCGAAATACCGATCAGCCCCACGGTCAGCGACAGCTGCGCCCCATAGAGGATGCGGCTGAAGATATCGCGACCCAGCCTGTCGGACCCCCAGAGGAACAAGGTGGCACCATCCGGCGCGCAGAAAAGATGCCTGTCTGTCTTGATAAGACCCGCAAGTCGATATTCGGACCCTTCACAGAAGAACCGGATCGGGCGCGGGTCGTCAGTGTCAGGGACGAACTTCCACTGGAAGGTTTCCAGATCCGCCTCGGCGACGATTGGAAAAACATGGGGGCCGATAAAAGCGCCTTCGTAAAACCAGTTCACCGATTGCGGTGGCGCATACAGATGCTCTCCGTTCCGGTCATTCGGGCCATACGGCGCGATGAAACCGGCAAATGGGAGCATCAGGTAGCACATTAGCAGGAAGATGCCCGAGATCAGACCCAGCTTATGCGTGCGGAACTTGCGCCAGACCAATACCCAGTTGGGGGCATCCAGATCGGCGCGTTCCAGTTGCTGTATCGACGCCTGCGGATCAAACGGCGCGTCATCGACGTAGCGGTTGTCAGGAGTATCGGTCATGCTTCGCGCCCCTCATATCGTATGCGGGGATCCAGCATCACCAGCAGAATATCCGAGATCATCGTGCCGATAAGCGTCAGCAGCGCGACAAACATCAGGATAAACGCGGACAGGAATTGGTCCTGCGTTTTCAGTGCTGTCAGCAAAGTCGGCCCGATGGTTTGCAAGCCCAGAACGACTGACACCAGAACCGATCCCGACACCATAGATGGCAGAAGGTTACCGATATCCGCAACGAACGGGTTGAATGCCACGCGCAACGGATATTTCGTCAGCATCCGCGACGGCGCCATACCTTTGGCAATGGCCGTTTCCACATAGGGTTTCCCCAGTTCATCGAGCATATTTGCCCGCAGGCGCTGCATCATCGCCGATGCGCCCGAGGTTCCGATGACAAAAGTCGGAACGATCAGGTGGATGAGAATAGATTTCATCTTGTCCCAACTCAGCGGCTGACCTTCGAATTGCGGATCCATCAGGCCGCCGATAGGCAGGTTGAAATACCGATGCCCGTAGTAGAATAGGATCAGGGCCAACAAAAAGTTGGGTGTCGCTAGCCCCAGATAACCCACAAAGGCCGAGGTATAATCAATCCATGTCCGTGATCGCGCCGCAGCAATAACACCCAGGGGAAGAGCAACGGCATAAACAAACAGGATCGCGGCCAGGTTGACGACGACCGTCAGCCAAAGCGTGTCGCCCACGATTTCAGATACAGGCCGGTCGAACTCAAATGACCAGCCGTAATTACCTTGGATCAGACCCGAAAATCCGTGCGGTCCCGGCCAGAAGCCCACCCAGATCAGGTACTGTTCCCACATCGGGCGATCCAGAGCGTACTCGGCGCGCAGAAACTCGGCCTTGGCGACACCTGCTGACTGGCCCGAGGCCTGAAGCTCGGCAATCTGGTTGCTCAGGTAATCACCGGGCGGCAGGTTGATGATTATGAAAATCAGGACCGAGACCACCAACAATGTCAGCAGCATCGTGAAAAAGCGATACACCGCATAGCGCAGCATGACCATTTAGCTGCTCCTGCTTAGTCGGCGAAAAAGAACTCGTCCGGGCGGTGAACGCCGAAATGCGCACCGGGCTCCCATGCCCACATGGCCTGTTCCGGCACATTGCGCAGACGGTTCGACACGACAATCGGTTGGGGTGCTCCGTTCAGGATACCGATGGCAAAAAGCTGGTCGGCGTGGATTCTCAGCATCTCAGTCCAGACTTCTTTGCGTTCGTCATCGGTAGTTGCGACCTCCCAGTCATGGGCCAGTTGCATCAGGCGTTCTGCCTCGGGCATGTCGGGGGCTTCCCCGGCTTCACCACCTGTCTGATAAAACTGGCCCCATTTTGGCCAGGCCAGGAAGACCTGATCGGTTGGTGCCAGGTACGCCGGGGACGTGTGCGCCTGCGGGATACCGTCATCCCACCCATACCAGACCGATGCCATCGAGTTACCTGCAAACACCCGGTTGCGCAGGATATCGCGATCCAACGGGCGCATGACCAGCTTGACCCCGATCTCGCGCCAGGTGTCAGTAACGATCTGAAGGGCGTTTTCAACCTCTTGCCGCTCGCCAGCGGTTTCGATCACCAGCTCCATAGGGCGCCCGTCCGGTAGCAGGCGAATACCGTTCTTGTCGCGCTTGGTCAGGCCGACCTCATCCAACAACGCATTGGCCTGGCCGACATCGTAACCGGCCCATGCGGTGGCATTCTTCTCATCATAAAAGGGCGAGGCCGGCAGAACCGACATTGCGCCGGGATGCGCTAGCTTGAAATACAAAGCTTGGTTGATTGTCTCGCGGTCGATGGCAAGGGACAGGGCGCGCCGTACACGGACGTCACGCAGCACATCGCGCCAGACGTCATCCTCGAAATTGAGGTTCGGATAGATCGCGATTTGCGATGCAACGCCGGTTTTCCACAGCAATGTCTTGTAGCCGCCTTGCGCTTCGCCTTTTTTCAGGATCGAAGCGTCGCGGAAATCCAGACCCCGGCCTTGCAGGTCGCTTTCCCCTGCATTGGTTTTGGCAGCGACCAGACCGGGGGCAACGATCTCCATCTCGACCACATCGATATAGGGCAGTTGAACCCCTTTGCTGTCGATACGGTGGTAATAGGGGTTACGTACGAAATTGTGGCGGATTTTCTTGCCGGAACTTGCGTTCAGCCACGGTTGCAACGTGGGCAATTCGTGATTGTCGAACTTGTACAGGTTGTCGAGCTTGTTGTGCAGCGCGGCCCAGCTTTTGACGCGGGCATCGTCGACCAGAAAGGCAAGTTCCTCGGGGTCGGCATATTTCTCGTGATATCGTTTCAGGAAAGCTGCAGGACGATAGATAAACGGCGGTCTTGCCTGAGCCAGCGATTGTAGAAAACCCGGGTTAGGGTCTTCCCATTCGAAAATCACCGTGGTTTCATCCGGGAAGGTAACGGTGGGTGATTTGCCTTCGACAATCAGAAAATCCGGCGGGCCTGACGGGCTGAGCAATTTGTTGTTGGCAACGTCTTCCCACCAATAGCGGAAATCTTCCGACGTAAACGGAGAACCGTCTGACCATTTGTGCCCTTCGCGCAGTTTCAGGGTGAACTTGCGGCCGTCTTCGTTTTCAAACGATGCCAGCAAATCGGGGATAATCTCGTAGTTCTGGTCGAAACCGACCAGCCGCGCATAGCCATAGACAACCATCTGGCGGATATCTTTGGACCGCGTGATCATGGTGCGCAGGGTGCCGCCTTGTTTGCCGAACTCGCGACCCTTTGCTGCCAGATCTACAATCAGCGGGTCCGCTGGCAGGCGCTTCTGAACGGGTGGCAGATTGCCCGCTTCTACTTCCGCGTTCCAGAACGCGCTTTCCTGCGGCGTCGGAATTGTCTCTGCCGTGGCGGGCAGCATCCCGATGAGCGCCAGCGAAGCGGCCAGGATCAGGGGGCGAGTGGTCTTAAACATGGCAACGTACCTTATGGCCCGGTTCCAATTCCACCAATGAGGGTATCACGGTGTCCGAGAAACGAAAGGCTTCATCCCAACTGTCCGGCGCGCCGGCGCCCAAGGAAACCACTTGCAGGTCGATCGGGCGATTGATGTCGGGTTCGGGTTGAGCGGCAATCAGCGCTTTGGTGTAGGGGTGGCGCGGATTGTAGAAAAGAGTTTCGGGGGGTGCTTGCTCGACGATCAGGCCGCGACGCATCACGGCAACTTCGTCGGCGATCCGCGCGACCACAGCCAGATCGTGCGAGATGAACAGATAGGACAGGTTCAGGCTGTCCTGTAGATTTTCCAGCAGGGTCAGAATCTGCTCTTGTACCGATACGTCCAGCGCCGAGGTGGGTTCGTCACACACGATGAGCTGTGGATCGAGCATCATGGCGCGGGCTATCGACAGACGTTGCCGCTGGCCCCCCGAAAAGGCGTGTGGATAGCGTTTCAGCATGTCGGCTGTCAGGCCGACGCGCTGCAACATCTCGGCGGCCTTGTCGCGCTGCTCGGCCGTTGTTCCGATACGGTGAATTTCCAGCGGCTCGGTCATCGCGTCCTGAATGCGCATCCGCGGGCTGAGCGAGCTGTAGGGATCCTGAAACACCATCTGCGCATTGCGCTGAAACGCCGTGCGCTGGGCGCGGGTCATGTTGTGCACTGTGATGGGATCGGCATTCGGCACGGTGCGAAACAGGACTTCTCCGCCGGGATCGGGCAGTTCTGCACCCAATGCAATCCGCGCGGCTGTTGTTTTACCTGATCCGCTTTCACCGACAATGGCCAGCGTCTTGCCGCGTGCCAAATTCAGATCTACCCCTTTGCACGCATAGATTTCCTTGTCGGCCTGCCACCCTTTGCTGGACCGCATCGTGTAGGTTTTGGAGACACCCTTCATCTGAAGGATCAGATCGTCGTCCGGCATCGGTATACCCACAGCATCCTGATCTGGAATTTCCGGTGCAGCATCAAACAGTTGTTTGGTATATGGATGTGCGGGGGAGGTCAGGATTGGTGCGGCCGAGCCAGCCTCCATGATGCGGCCCTTGTGCATGACCACAACCTGTTCGGCCATGTTGGCGACCACGCCCAGATCATGGGTCACCAGAATAAGCGCCATGCCGGTCTCGCGCTGCAATTCCTTGATCAGCCCCAGAACCTGCGCCTGAGTGGTCACATCCAGCGCGGTGGTTGGCTCATCCGCGATCAGCAACTCGGGTTTGGATACCATGGCCATCGCAATCATGGCGCGTTGGCGCATTCCGCCCGACAGTTCGAACGGGTAGGAGTCATAGGCGCGCTGCGGATCTGGAAAGCCCACGCGCTCGAACTGCGTCAGGACCTTTTTGCGCGCCTCAGACTCAGATAGCCCGCGATGCAGCCACAGGACTTCACTGACCTGATTCCCAATCTTGTGCAGAGGTGACAGCGATCGCATAGGTTCCTGAAAGATCATCGAAACGCGATTGCCACGAATGCCGCGCATTTCTCGCTCGCTGACCGCTGTCAGGTTACATGTGCCCTTGGAATCATTTAAAGTTATAGTGCCGCTGCGTATCTGCGCCGTTCGCGGCAGAATCCGCAAGACGGCCCGGCACGTGATGGTTTTACCCGATCCCGATTCACCGACCAGCGCCAAGGTTTCTCCTGGTTTGACATCGAAATTCACATCCGTGACCACGGAACTTCCCGCACCAAAGCCGATGCTGAGGTCTCTGACAGACAACAACGCTCTCATGCAGGTTTTCCAACCGTTTGGCCGCTTGGTGACATCGGTCGTTTCAACTCCCCGTGATTTTTTCGTCAGTGTCGCGCGGTTCCGCCTGTCTAGTCAAACCCGTTCTTGGGCTGAAATGTCGCGAAAATGTGAAACTTTGGGCTTCGTCGCTACACAAAGTCTTGAGAATTTGTCATCTAAGGCGGCGTCGGGGGCACCTATGCTTTCGATTGGTATCAAGGAGATATTTGCCAGTGTCCGAGAATCAAAGCCGTCTGGACTTGTTTATCGATCGTATGGTGTCGCAGCGCGCCTGCCTGGATCACGCGATTGCGCAAACGGCAGGCATGGCTGGCCCGGTGTTTGAACTGGGTCTGGGCAATGGGCGCACCTATCATCATCTTGTGCAGCATATCGATGGACGCCCTGTCTTTGTGTTCGAACGCGCGGTGGCTTCGCACCCTGATTCAACCCCGCCCGAGGATCGGGTGATCTTGGGGGATGTGCGCGAGACGCTGCCAGCGGCGGTCGACAGGTTTGGACCGACAGCAAGCCTGATTCATGCAGACCTTGGGGGGCATAATCGCGAAAAGAACGACATCTTTGCGCGGCTTGTTTCCCCGTTTATCGAGCCCTTGCTGGCGCGGGGTGGATTAATGGTATCAAGCGACCGGATGTATTTCGAGGCGCTGGAGGAAATGCCGTTGCCCGAGGGTGCCGTCGAAGGGCGCTGTTTCATCTATCGGCGCTGACCAGAGAGAAGGGGCCTGCATGATATTCTACGATTGCTCTACGGCCCCAAACCCGCGCCGTGCCCGCATGTTTATCGCGGAAAAAGGGTTGGACATCGAAACGCACGAAATCTCGATTGCTGAGGGCGCGCAGTTGAGCACTGAGTTTCGTGCAGTGAACCCCCGGGCTACAATCCCGGTTCTGGTAACGGATGAAGGCGCAGTCCTGACCGAAAATCTTGGCATCGCCGCGTATCTTGAAGCGCGTTTCCCCGAGCCGTCCTTAATGGGCCGTACCGCTGATGAAAAAGGGTTTGTCTTGATGTGGAACGCAATTGCCGAGCAGCAGGGTGGTGCACCCATCGCTGAGGCTTTGCGCAACAGCCATCCGGCATTCAAAGACCGTGCCATTCCCGGCACGGTAAATCATGCGCAGATCCCCGAACTGGCGCAGCGTGGGCGCGAACGGGTTACGTCGTTTTTTGAACTGCTGGAGGCGCGGTTGATGCAAAGCGCGTATGTCGCGGGCGATGTATTCACTCTGGCGGATATATCCACTTTTGTTTTTGTCGATTTCGCGCGCGTCATTAAAATGCGGATACCGGACGGCAATACGAACACGCAGGTTTGGTTTGAAAGCGTGAAAGCCCGCCCAAGCGCCCAGCTTTAGGTTTGCAAAGCATTCGGCGGAGTTCTCGCATTCCGTACTGTACATAAATGTCTAGACAGAACTGAACAGTGCCACTAGCGTCTTCCCAGATTCTGTTCAGGGAGGTCGGGATGAAATCCCAATATCGCGTAGTGGTCATTGGTGGGGGCGTCGTTGGTGCTTCGGTTCTGTATCATCTGGCCAAATTCGGCTGGTCGGATGTGGTCATGCTGGAGAGGCGGCGGCTGGCATCGGGATCGTCCTGGCATGCAGCGGGCGGTATCCATGCCCTGAACGCGGATCCAAACATGGCCTCGTTGCAGGCCTACACAATTGACCTACTGAGTGAGATCGAAAAAGAATCGGGCCAGAATATCGGTTTGCACATGACCGGTGGTCTGACGCTGGCCGGTACGCCTGAACGCTGGGAGTGGTTGCAGGCCAATTACCGCATCTTCCAGTCAATCGGCATTGATGATTGCGAGCTGCTGACCCCGCAAGAGGCACAAAGACGCTGCCCAATCATGTCAACCGACGGTGTTTTGGGCGCGATGTGGGCGGATCGCGAAGGGTATATCGATACGACAGGCACTGTTCAGGCTTATGCGACTGCGGCCAGAAAACGTGGTGCCGAATATTACGAGGAAACCAAGGTCGAAGAGCTGATCCAGACAGATGATGGTTGGCAGGTTGTGACCGATAAGGGCACGATCACCTGTGAACATGTAGTCAACGCGGCCGGGCTCTGGGCCAAGCAGGTTGGGCGTATGGCCGGGGTAGAGTTGCCAGTCTCACCGTTGAAACACCACTATCTGATCACAGACACTGTGCCCGAAGTGGCGCGGGCGGATTTCGAGATGCCGATGACTGTGGACCTCGAAGGATTCACCTATATGCGGCAGGACCAGAAGGGTGTTCTGGTGGGGATCTACGAGGTCGATCACGAACACTGGGCGATGGACGGAGCGCCGTGGAACTATGGCGAGGAACTGTTTCAGGAACAGCTTGACCGGATCGAGAACGAACTGACGCTGGGCTTTGAGCGGTATCCGTCGATTCAGAACGTGGGCATCAAGACATGGGTCAATGGTGCGTTCACGTTCTCACCGGATGGTAACCCGCTGGTTGGTCCGGTTCCGGGCAAGCGCGGCTATTGGACCGCCTGCGCGGTGATGGCCGGGTTCCTGCAAGGTGGTGGCGTTGGGAAAACACTGGCCGAATGGATGATCCATGGTGAGCCCGAAGCGGATGCATGGCCGATGGATGTGGCGCGCTATGGTGATTTCGCACAGAACAAGCGGTATATTCGTGAAACCACTGGCCAGTTCTATTCGCGCCGCTTTGTGATGACCTACCCGAACGAGCAATTGCCTGCGGGTCGCCCGCTGAAGATGGCTCCGGCGCATGACGCGATGACCGAGGCCGGATGCAAATGGGGTGTCAGCTGGGATCTGGAGGTGCCGCTGTATTTCGCGCCCAAAGGGTTCGAGGAAACGCCAACGCTCAAACGTTCGAACGCGCACGACATCGTGGCCGCTGAATGCAGGACCATCCGTGAGGGCGTGGGCCTGATGGATATCACGGGTTTTTCCCGCTTTGAGGTTTCGGGCCCAAATGCCGAGGCTTGGCTGGATAACGTTATGGCATCGAAACTGCCCGCCCCGGGTCGTGCCAAACTGGCGCCGATGCTGGGTGAGGATGGGCGGCTCAAAGGCGATCTGACCGTGTTGAACTGGGGCGATGGCACCTGGTGGATCATGGGCAGCTATTACCTGCGCGCCTGGCATATGCGATGGTTCAACGATCATATGATGGATGGGGTCACCGTCCGCGACCTGGGAGAGGAGTATTGCGGGTTCGCCGTGGTCGGACCAAAATCGCAGGCGGTGGTCGAAAAATTGGCCGAACAGGATATCTCGGGTCTGAAATTCATGGGCTGCGGTGATTTCGACATCGGTCTCGTCCGTGCCCGCGTGGCTCGTATGTCGGTGACCGGCGAAAAAGGGTATGAAATCAACTGCCGCTATGGCGATCACATCAAGCTGCGCCGCATTTTGCTGGAAGCCGGTGCAGAAGAGGGTATCCGCGAGTGCGGTTTCAATGCGATGCTGTCAACCCGGCTTGAGAAAAGCTTTGGCATCTGGTCGGCAGAGTTCACGCAGGCTTACACACCCGGCATGACCGGCATGGATCGCTGGATCGACTGGGACAAGGATTTCATCGGCAAGAAGGCCGCTCTGGCCGAGCGGGATGGCAATGGCCCGGCGCACGTGCAGGTGACACTGGAAATCGATGCGTTGGACGCCGATGCCAGCGGGTATGAGCCGGTCTGGGCCAATGGTGAACGCGTGGGTTTTGTGACCTCAGGCGGTTACGGGCACTATACCGGCAAGTCGTTGGCAATGGCCTTGATTGACCGTGACAAGGTGGACCCGGGTACGGAACTGTCTGTCCATGTCGTAGGGGTGGAATGTCCGGCGCGGGTAATTGCACCGTCGCCCTACGACCCTCAGGGCAAAGCGATGCGGGGCTGATCGTGGCCTCTCCGGACCGACGACGCCGAAGGCGAGGGGGCGAGGCTGCCCCGCAGCCCAGCCGCGACGTGAACTATCGCCAGCTCAGGAACCCTTTCCCTTTGATGGAGGTGTTCCCGGCTGACCAGATTGCGGACATGCACGAGACAGCGTTGCGTACGCTCGAGGAGTTGGGTGTAAAGACCTTGCTTCCCGAGGCACGCAAGCTGTTCAAGCAGGGTGGTGCGCGCGTGGATGAAGACAGTGAAATGGTCTTTATCGGGCGCGAGATGGTTGAGGCTGCTGTTTCCTCGGCCCCCAAATCTATCGCTTGTCGCGCCGGTTCACGGCATCGGGATTTTACTCTGGAACTGGGATCGCTGGTTTTTCAACCGGGGGCAGGCGCACCGAACGCAACCGATCTGGAACGTGGCCGTCGCCCGGCGACAGGTCAGGATTATCTGGAGTTTCTGAAGCTCACCCATCATTTCGATGTGTTCCAGATGATCTCGCCTCAGGTTGAACCTCAGGACGTACCGACGCATCTGCGCCACTACTTCACGACACAGGCGCAGATGGAACTGACGGACAAGTACCCGTTCTTCTTCTCGCGCGGCACGCCGCAAGTCATGGATTGCTTTGAGATGCTGTCCGTGGCGCGAGGTTTGTCGGAGGATGAGTTCAGGGGCAATGCGCATTGCTACACGATCATTAACACAAACAGCCCGCGCACGTTGGACATTCCTATGGCGCAAGGGCTGATTGACTTTGCGCGCCACGGTCAGATGTCGATCATAACACCGTTCACTCTGATGGGGGCGATGGCGCCGATCACCGTGGCCGGGGCAATCACCCTGTCCCATGCCGAGGCGCTTGCTGCGCTGACTTTGACGCAGCTGGCCAGACCGGGCGCTCCGGTCTGTTATGGCACGTTCACCAGCAATGTGGACATGAAATCCGGCGCGCCGGCATTCGGGACGCCCTCACATTTTCAGGCGTCACTGGCCGCAGGCCAACTGGCGCGTCATCTTGGCCTGCCCTGGCGGTCGGCGGCAGGGTCGGCGTCAAACAGCAACGACGTGCAAGCGGCGAATGAGAACCAGTTTGGCCTTTGGGGCTGCCTGATGGCCGGGGCGACCGTGATCATTCATTCAGCGGGCTGGCTGGAAGGGGGATTGACCGTATCCTTCGAAAAGCTGGTCTGTGATGCCGAGGTGCTGAACATGGTGGCCGAGCTTTGCGCGGGCGCGCAGGCGGGGTCCGCCGAAATTGGCTTTGATACCGCTTTAAGTGAGGTCGCGCCCGGCGGTCATTTCTTTGCCTGCCCCCAGACGATGGAGCGCTACACCACCGAGTTCTATCAACCGCATGTCCATGACTACGCCAATTTCGGCACATGGACCGAGCGAGGATCGACGGATGCCAACCAACGTGCAACGGGGGTTTGGCAGGGTATCCTGAACGATTTCAAGGCCCCCGCCATAGACAATGATCGTTTTGGTGCCTTGCAGGACTTTATCGCACGCCGCACCGCAGAGGGCGGGGCGCCACCGGAGAGTTGAATGAACAACAAACCTATCCTTCACCGCGACGATCCCGAAGCCGAGCCCCTGATCGGCAATATCAAGGTGACCCGCGACGACTGGCTGAACGTGGCGATGGACGTGCTGATTTCGGACGGGGTGGACCAGATCAAGGTTCTTAACCTGGCCGAGCGGATGGCCGTGTCACGCTCATCCTTCTACTGGTACTTCAAGTCCAGACAGGAACTTTTGGATGCACTGCTGGCGCGGTGGCAGGCGACCAATACGGTTGCGCTTGTAAAACAGGCCGAAGCACCAGCCGACACGATAACGGGCGCGGTCTGCAACGTGCATCGTTGTGTGGTCAATACGGATTTGTTTGACACCGCGTTGGATTTTGCCGTGCGCGACTGGGCGCGTAAATCGGGCAAAGTACGCCGTGCGCTGGACCAGTCAGACACTCGGCGACTTGAAGCTTTGCACGCGATGTTCGCCAGATACGGCTATTCCGAGATTGAGTCCGAAACACGTGCGCGCGTGCTGTATTACATGCAGATCGGATATGACCTTGCACAATTGAACGAACCCTTCGAGACGCGGATCTCGATGGTGCCGAATTACCTATACGCCTTTACGGGCGTCGAACCGAAACCCGAAGAAGTTGAAGAATTCAGCGCATATTCCCGGCGCTACTGGAAAGGAGACCCGACATGAGTCAACCAGACGCAATCATCATCGGTACCGGCGTGATCGGCGCGGCCATCGCGTTCGAAATGTCCAAGGCGGGTTGGAAAACCCTGTCTCTGGATCGCAACGCACAGGTTGGACACGGTTCAACCGCCGGGTCCTGCGCGATCATCCGGATGCATTATTCCACCTTCGATGGAACGGCGTTTGCCTGGGAAGGCTATCATTACTGGCGCGACTGGGCTGACTATCTTGGACTGCCGGAGGGGGCCAATCTGGCTCAGTTCAGGGAAACCGGCTGCCTGGTTATGAAGACCGAGGCGAACGGGATGCTGGAAAAGCACATGCGCAATTCATCAGAACTGGATTGCCCGTTCGAAGAATGGTCGGGGGAAAAAGTGGTTGAACGCCTGCCGGTTTATTCGCTGGACAGCTTTGCCCCGGCACGCCGTTTGGATGATCCGGAATTCGGCCAGCCCAACGGGCGAAAGATGTCGGGTGGAGTGTACTGGCCTCAGGCGGGGTACGTCACCGACCCGGCCTTCTCGGCGCAAAACCTGATGGATGCTGCCAAACAGCACGGAGCCGAGGTTCGCACCAGTGCCGAAGTAACCGAGATCCTGACCGAGGATGGACGTGTTTCCGGTGTAAAACTTGCCTCAGGCGAAGAAATCCGCGCAAGGGTTGTCGTGAACGTGGCCGGGCCGGGCTCGGCTATCATCAATGGGATGGCAGGCGTTCTGGATGACATGACCATCAAAACCCGCCCCCTGCGGCAAGAGGTCGTGCATGTCCCTGCCCCGGAAGGGTTCGACTTTGAAAACGACGGAACCATCGTCTCGGACAGCGACATTGCCTGCTACTGCCGCCCGGAACACGGCAACCACATCCTTGTGGGATCAGAGGATCCGGAGTGTGATCCGCATCAATGGTGCGAGGATGACGTCAACTACAACCGCGAGTTCACGGACCAATGGACCACACAGGCCATGCGATATGCGCAGCGCGTGCCTTCCCTTGGCATCCCATCGAAAACGCGTGGTGTGGTTGACCTTTACGATGCCTCAACCGACTGGATTCCGATCTATGACAAATCCAACCTGCCGGGGTTTTACATGGCCTGCGGATCCAGCGGGAACCAGTATAAGAATGCACCGATTGCGGGTAAGATGATGGCAGCCCTGATCGCATATTGCGAAGGCGGAGCGGATCACGACGCGGAACCGCTGCAATTCGAACTGCCTTATATTAAACGGACCATCGACGTGGGCTTTTACTCACGCAAGCGCCCGATCAATGAGGAAAGCAGTTTTTCGGTTCTGGGCTAGTCGGGTTTTGGCATCGATCAAAGTCGAGTGGGGCAGGTTAACAGCTTGCCTCGCTATGACCGGCCGAGGGATAGGCGCATAGCTTCTGGGCTGCGCATCGGACGGCATATCCTGGTACGAGCTACGTTGCCGCGAAAGTCACCCAGGCCCAGACCATCGCCACATAAGTCAGGTTGTGCAGGCACTGGTCTAACCCAGCTGCACGCCAGAACGCGGCCTGCGTCGGCTCAAGCTGTTTCTTGTCTGAATAGCTAGCTTTCAAGAAATCGATATTGAAATGAATGACCCATTCAAGCAGTCCGACAATCAGGATGAACAATACCGGAGCGCCAAACGCGGCAAACACGATGACAGAGCCCGCAACATGTACTGCTGCGTGCTGCGCGCGTCCCAAGTGAAAATACTCGCCTCGGCCAGAGAGCATTTTCGGTGTTTGGAGGTAGTAGTCAGCGAACATGTGCTTGACCTGAAAAAGGCAAAGCATAAGTAACACTGCGCCAATACTGGCAGTCAAAAGAACCCTCCCGATATCGTTCTAAACTGACTTTAGGCAATAACACGGCCATGCGTAAATGAACTAGTTCACATAAGATAAAGAAAATTCTCAGGTGGGAAAAAATTTGCATAACGTGTCAGTATGGCAGTAAATTCAAACCGTTGAATTTGGGCGCGCGGCATCCGGGCCGTGTTATCGGCCAGCAGTAGGGGCAGGTTCCATAGAACGCACGATTTTCCGCTTTATTTGGAAATACTCCAAACGCGATCAGCTGATCCTGTTGGCTGTGACGGCGACGTTGTTTCCGTTGCTCTATCTTACGCTGGAACTGCCCAAGCGTATCATCAACGACGCAATCGGTTCGACAACGGCCGAAGTGGATGTCTGGGGCTATACGCTTTCACAGACGAATTTCCTGATCATCTTGTGCTTTGCTTTCCTTGCTGCCGTGTTGGCGCACGGGCTGATGAAAATGCGCATCAACACCATGAAGGGTGTGCTGAGCGAACGCATGCTGCGACGGTTTCGGTATCAGCTGGTCAGCCGCGCGCTTCTTTTTCCGCAACCCTATTTCGAACGGGTCAGCCAGGGCGAAATGGTCTCGATGATCACGGCTGAAAGCGAACCAATGGGCGGGCTGATGGGCGATGCGATCAGCCAGCCAGTTCTGCAAGCCGGTCAGATGATCACCATCCTTTCTTTCCTGTTCTTGCAAAGCTTTTGGTTCGGGCTGGCCGCAGTCGCCCTGATCCCGGTGCAGGCCTGGTTAATCCCTAAATTGCAGCGTCAGATCAACCTGTTGAACAAGAAACGTATTCAGGAAGTTCGGGCGTTGGCTGCCCAGATCGGCGAAAACGCGGCAGGGGCGTCAACCCTACGCAGCAATGGCGGTTGGCGCTATCGCAGGGCTATGGTTTCCGATCAATTGGGGCGGCTTTTCACGATCCGCTTTGAGATTTACCAGAAGAAGTTCTTTATGAAGTTCATAAACAACTTCATCTCGCAGCTGACACCATTCATGTTCTACCTGATTGGTGGCCTTCTGGTGTTGCAGGGTTCGGTTTCGCTGGGGGCATTGGTTGCCGCGCTAGCGGCGTACAAGGATCTGAGCTCACCCTGGAAAGAGCTGTTGACCTATTACAACCAAACCCAGGACATGTCGTTGCGCTGGGAAATCGTCGTTGACCGTTTCGATCCGGCCGGATTGAAGGATGAAGTGCTGTTCGAGGGCGAACCAGCAGAGCGCCCCCACCTGAGCGGCGATATCGTGTTGAATCACGTTTCAGTTCGCGACATGGACGGAAATCAGGTGCTGGATGATCTGAATCTTACTTTTCCCGCTGGCAAGACGATTGGCATTGCCGCACCCAGCGAAGAGGACCGGCGCGCCATGGGTGAGCTGCTGACCCGCGAGATTTTGCCCGCTGCCGGCACGGTTCAGGTTGGGGATCTGAACCTGGCAGATCTGCATCAGGGCGTTGTGGCCGCGCGTATCGGGTACGCAACGTCCCGCCCGGTTATGTTTCAGGGAACGTTGGGTGACAACGTGATGATGCCGATGCGATTCAAACCCTTGGCTGAATCCTCAGACGACCCTGATTTTGCCGAGACTTTGCGGGCTGGAAACAGCATGGATCCGTTCAGGGTGGAATGGCTTGACCCGGCGCTGGCCGGGTTTGAAGACGCGACGGCGTTGCGAGACTGGTGGTTGCAGCTGATTGATGGAATGGGGTCTGGTGCAGCTTTGTTTCGGCGCGGTGCCGAACAAAGCTTTGTTGCGACCGAACACTGCGAACTGGCAAGGAAACTGGTCGAGCTGCGCCCGTTTGTGCGGAAGGCGGTCCATGACGCGGGTCTTGAGCAGCAGGCGCTGATATTCGACCGGAATGCTTACAACCCGGCGCTGCCTGTTGCAGAAAACCTGCTTTTTGCGACGCCTCGCGTGCCGGTGACGCAGGCTTTGCTTGCCCGGCAGAAGGTTTTCCTCATGCAGTTGCGAGAGTTGGGACTGGATGAGACGTTGATCGCCCTGACGCGTGACGTGATCGAGATGCTGCGCCAGATCTTCGGGTTCGACGGAACCGACCATCCGTTGTTCCGCAAGCTGGGTCTTGATGCAAAGACCTATGAGGCAGCTGTGGAGCTGGTTGAACAGACCCGCAAAGAGGGAACGTCAGGGCTGGATGACGAACAGCTGGCCAGTATGTTGGCCGTGCCTTTCGTCGTCTCGGCTGAACAGATTGGCCCGGCGTTCACGGATGAGCTGAAGGACCGCATTCTGGAACTGAGGCAGAGTCATTCGGACAAGCTGTTGGAAAGTCTCAAGGACGCTTTTGTTCCGCTGGACCCGGAAGATTTCGCGCCTGGATTGACGGTCATGGAAAACGCGCTGTTCGGCAAGGTCAGCCAGATTGGTGGCGCGCGATCGGATGAGGCCCGCAAGGTCATTGTGGACGTGTTGGAGGAGAACGGCGCGCGTCCTTTGGTGGTCGAGCTGATTTATGACATTCCGGTTGCTTTGGGTGGGCAGAGCCTTCCGGCGGTTTTTGCCGAACCGCTGGCGTTTACCCGCGCGACAATCAAGAAGCCGGATATCCTGATCCTGGAGCAGGCATTGGCCAGTTACGACATGAAAACGCAGGTGTCGGTCTACAAGAAGCTGCGCGAGTTGTTGCCGGATGCCACGGTGTTCTACCTCAATGACCAGTTCGAAAACCCGGACGTATTCGACATGTTCGTGGAAATCCGGCAAGGTCGTGTCGTCTCGGACGGAGGACCGGTAGACGTGGGAAAAGACAGCGCATCTTCAGCAGATCTGGCGCGGAAACTTCGCGCGCTGGAGCAGACCCCCTTGTTTTCGGGACTGGACCGGAGGCAATTGCGCCTTCTGGCTTTTGGCGCGCAGTGGTTTGATGCCAAGCCCGGGCAGGTGGTGTTCCTGAAAGATGATCAGCCGACCGATGGCGCTTATGTGGTGCTGGAGGGTGAGGCCGGCCTGTACCTGCCGCAGGAAGATGGCCCCGACCAGTTGATCACCACCGTGGGGCCGGGCGCATTGGTGGGTGAGCTTGGTCTGATCCGCAAAGAACCACGCGCGCTGAGCATGGTGGCCGAAACAAACCTATCCTGTCTTCGGATCGGTGAAGAAGAGTTCCTGGCCGTTGTGGAAAACGATGCGGCAACCGCGTTCAAGCTGATGCAGGTGATCGCCGGTTACGTGTCCAATTAGGCGTGATCAGCTGGCAGGTTCGCAAAACAGATCGTACAGCAGGCCGATCATCTGCGCTGCATTCCCATCGCGCAGCGAATAATAGATCGTTTTGCCATCCCTTCGGGTGGTGACAAACCCTTCTTCCCGCAAGCGTGCCAACATCTGGCTGACGGCGGCTTGCCGCAATTGCAGCAAATCTTCAAGCTGGCCTACGGATTTCTCACCATTCCCAAGGTGGCACAGGATCATCAGGCGCCCTTCATGCGCCAGTGTCTTGAGAAATGCCGCCGCGCGGGCTGCATTTTCTTTCATTTCTGATGGTGTGTCCGAGGTGTGTGCCTGAGGTTCGGTTTCTAGGAGTGTCACGTTTTGACCGTTGTGCCATTAATCTTGGGTTAATATGCCTCAAACACGTCTGTGTTGTCACCCCTCGGTTGCAGGGGCACCGCCCTGAAAAGCATTGCCGTTAACATAATCGCAGGGCTCTTCCTGCATTTGCAGATGCAAGCCGCGACCTTCATACGGATGCGCGCGCGCCAGTTCTTCGTCGATGTCGATCCCAAGGCCCGGATCGGTCGGAGCGATCACGAAGCCGTTCTCTACCTGAATGGAGCCTTTGATAAGCTGATTATGGAACGGTGTTTCGATGGTTTCCAGCAACAGCAGGTTCGGGATCGACGCGGCCAGGTGGACATTGGCGGCCCATTCCACCGGTCCTGCATAAAGATGTGGCGCCATCTGAGCATTAAATATCTCTGCTATGGCGGCGACTTTCTTCATCTCCCAGATTCCGCCGGCACGCCCCAGCGCCGGTTGCAGGATTTCCGCAGCCCCGGCGCGCAGAACGGCTCCGAACTCGGCCTTGGTTGTCATGCGCTCTCCGGTGGCGATGGGGATACGGACGTTGCGGGCGACACGGGCCATGTCTTCGATCATATCAGGTGGCGTGGGTTCTTCGAACCATAGGGGCTGGTATGGTTCCAGCGCCTGCCCCAGCCGGATGGCCCCGGCCGTGTTGAACTGCCCGTGTGTGCCAAACAGCAGGTCAGCCTTGTCCCCTACTGCTTCGCGAATTGCCTTGCAAAAGGCGACGGACATGGAAATGTCACTCATCGCGGGCATGTGGCCGCCACGGATTGTATAAGGGCCCGCCGGGTCGAATTTCACGGCGGTATAGCCGCGCCGCACCATTTCGGCAGCTGTTTCACCCGCTTGTTCGGGAGAGGTCCAGAAGTTGGTCAGATTGTGATGCGGCAAAGGGTAGAGGTAAGTGTAGGAGCGAATTCGTTCGTTCACCTTGCCGCCCAACAGCGCATAAACCGGGCGGTCGCGATCCTTGCCCAGAATATCCCAGCAGGCGATCTCTAACCCCGAGAATGCGCCCATTACCGTCAGGTCCGGGCGCTGCGTGAAACCGCTGGAATAGACGCGACGGAACATAAGTTCGATGTTTTCGGGGTTCTCGCCCAGCATGTGCCGTTCGAACACATCCCGAATGACGTGGCGCATCGCCTCGGGTCCGACGGACGAGGCATAGCATTCGCCCCAACCGGTGATGCCGGTGTCAGTCGTCAGCTTAACCAATATCCAGTATCGCCCCCCCCAACCCGGAGCGGGTGGGGCGGTGACGATGATGTCGAGATCCTGCAGTTTCATCTCAGTTTCTCCGAGCCGGGGGATCAGGTTCTGTCGAACAGGATCACGTTGCGCTTGGCAGATCCGGTTTTGGTATCGGCAATGGCCTCGTTGATCTGATCCAGCGACCAGCGGCCCGAGATCAACTCGTCCAGTTTCAACCGACCTTGCTCGTAGAGGTCGATCATCCAGGGGATGTCCCGCTGAATAACCACATCACCCATTTTCGAGCCGACAACACCCTGACCCAGGGCTGCCAGAACAACCGGTTCATAGCTGGCCATGCCGCCCGAATGCGGCATTCCGATCATGATGGCCTTGCCGCCGCGGCCAAGATAGCGCGGGGCCTGATCATAGGCGGCGATTGCGCCGACAGTGATCAGAACCGCATCGGCGCCGCGCCCGCCAAGGGCGTCGAACGCCGCGTTCCAGGGTTCTTGCAAGCTGGCCAGAACGCCATGGGTCGCGCCGAATTCCTTTGCGATTTCCAGCTTTTCTTCGGTCATGTCGACAGCCACGATCCGCCTTGCGCCTGCGATCCGCGCGCCCTGAATAGCGTTCAGGCCAACGCCGCCGGCGCCGATGACCACAACATCCTGACCCGGACGCAGACCGGCCGCGTTTACCGCAGCACCAACCCCGGTGATTACCCCGCAAGACAGAAGGCTAGCCACGTCTTTGGGCAGGTTTTCGGGGATCCTGACGATTTGCCGATGGCTCACCACGACCTTTTCGGCAAAAGCGCCGCAGGCCATGGCCTGTTCCAGAGGACTACCGTCAGCCGTTTTTAGCGGGCCTTTGACGGTGTCGTACGGTGTTTCGCAATTTGTCGGGTGCCCTCCGGCACAGGTGGGGCAGGACCCGCACGCGCGGATCAGCGTTACAACCACAGGCTCGCCAATCCTGAAGTCACCGGCGGCCTCTCCAACTGCGGAGATCACGCCTGCGGCTTCGTGGCCATAGACGGCGGGCAGAAAGCCGCCCCAGGCACCTTCGGCATAGGATATGTCTGAATGGCAGATGGCCACTGCATCCAGCGTCACTTCGACTTCGCCCGTGCCGGGGGGGGCCAGCTGAACCTCTTCGATAACCAGGGGTTCGCTGAATGCTCGGCAGACTGCAGCTTTGATTGTTTGCATGTTTTCCCTCATTCCCGTTGGCCCCACGGTGGCGTGGGAAAGCGTTGATCGCAAGGCGGAAACCGTCATGTGTGTGTCGTTGTTAAGCCACAACAGGCGGGGACCGGCGAAACAGCACAAACCCGGCCAGCATCAGCGCCAGCGCCAGCAGGAACGGAGCACCCGGCAAGTACAGCGGTGTGTCAGGGCGAATGAATTGCGCAAATACGCTGGTCATGACCAAGGGCGAAATGACCATCGAAAGCGCGTGGAGCGCGGTCAGCACGCCCTGCAACTCTCCCTGTTGCGAATCCGGTGTCGCTTTGGACATCATTGCCTGAAGTGCCGGTGTGGTGATTGCCCCGATTGCGGTGATTGGGATGAACAAAAGCGCAATGAACCCGTTGGTCAGAAAGGCCAGAATTGCGAAGCTGAGGATTTCAAAACCCATCCCGTAGTTGATGGCGCCCCGCTCGCCGCACAATCGGATTGCGGGGCGGATCAGACCGCCTTGCACAACGGCCATGCCGATTCCATAGACGCCCAGTGACAGGCCGATCATCTGAGGGGACCAGCCGAACCGCTCGGTGGTGAAAAAGGACCAGATAGCGGGGTAGACGTATATTGAGACCGAATACAGAAAGTAGACCCACAGCATAGGCCGGATACCGGGCAGTGCAGCAATGGCGCGCAGCGAATTCACCGGGTTGGCGCGGCGCAAGTTGAAGGCGCGCCGGGTCTTGTCGGTTACGGTTTCAGGCATCACGAAACAGCCTACGGCAAAGATCAGTGCCACCAGTCCTGCCGCAGCCCAGAACGGGGCACGGGTTCCATATTCGCTGAGCAATCCGCCGATCACCGGGCCGAGGACAAAACCCACGCCAAAGGCCGCGCCCAACAGGCCAAAGTTCGCGGCCTTGTCCTTGGGATTGGAGATATCCGCCATGAACGCGGCAGCGGTGGAATGTGTGGCTGCGGTTATACCGCCGACAACACGACCGGCCAGCAACAGCCAGATACTGCCGGCCACGGCCATAACCATATAATCAAGCGCCATGACGAACAGCGACACCAACAGTACAGCTCTGCGACCATAGGCGTCGGACAGGTTTCCAAGGATTGGACCAAAGACGAACTGCATCGCAGCAAAAGCCGTACTCAGCACCCCACCCCAAATAGCGGCATTGGCAAGCGAGCTGCCCTGCACGTCTACAATCAGTTGCGGCATGATTGGCATCACCAGACCAATGCCCATTGCGTCGATCATGACGATGCTGAGGATGAAGAGTGATGGCAGGCGCATGGGACTCGGGCAGGTGATCTGTTCGTGGCACCCTAGGCACAGTCACCGAATGTGGGAAGACAGAGTTTTACGTACAATCTGCTGTATCACCCGAATTTGCTTGCCAATTCGCTTAGCAATCCGGCCAGTTCCTGTGGATGCGAGAAAAACGGAGAATGCGAACTGTCGATGGTTCGTCGCAGTTCCTTCGGGATGAACGCGCACATGTCCGCCTGATACTCCGTGGGGATTGTTTGGTCATCCGTGGTGCGGATATAGGCCTTGGGTACTTCGTTGAAGTTCGTGCCGACCGGCAGTGGTGTTTCCTGGGGGAGAATGGCCTGTGGGCACAGGCGCGCATAGGCGTAAGGCAGAATATCGTCCGGACAATCGTGATAGAACAGCCTGGGGATGGCGTCTACCGACACGGTGTAAGACAGACCGTCTGCGGATTTTTCCACTGCGTGAGCAATGGTTTGCCGTGGCCCGCGCCTGCGCATATCTGCCAGCGAAAGCCCATCGTGAGGCACGTAGGCGCACAGAAAGATCAGGGCGCGCATGGCGTCCGGCCGAGCCTCGGCTGCGGCGCTGATCGGATAGCCGCCCCACGAGTGACCCACGACAATCGTATCGGGCGTGCAGGCGTTCAGAACGGCATCGCGGCAACTGTCCAGTGTAACCTCGGACACCGGCGTTGGATCCGCACCATGGCTGGGCATGTCGATGGCCCGGGCAGAGTGTCCCAAAGCCTCAAGCGCAGGGATCAGATCGCGCCAGCACCAGGCTCCGTGGCAAGAGCCGTGGACCAACAGGAAAGACGCCATTGCTGTTCTCCTTCAGATATGCCCGATATCGGTCAGAAACCGGGTTAGGATTGCTGCGTATTCTGCGGGTTTCTCGACACAGGGCAAATGACCAGCTCTGCGGATCAGTTCGAACCGCGATCCGGGGATCAGGTCAACAGTTTCGCGCACCAGATCGGGCGGGGTCGAGCCGTCCGCGCTTCCGGCGATGCCAAGTGTAGGCAGGCGCAGGCCGCTTGTGGGTGTATAGAAGTCGGTCCCGGCGATGGCAGCGCAACAGCCCAGATACCCGTCAAGCGGTTGGCTGATCATCATGTCGCGCCATGACAGGTGGTCTTGCGCCGCGCGGAAATCACGAGAAAACCAGCGTTCCATCGTGGCGTCTGCCAGCGCTTCGATCCCACCGCGACGCACTGCGTCGATCCGATCCTGCCAGACTGCGGGTGTGGCGATTTTGGCAGCGGTGTTCGACAGAACCAGCGCACGTATCTGATCCATACGTTTGACGGCCAGTCCCTGTGCAATCATCCCGCCAATGGACAGGCCGACAAAAACGCAGTCGCGAACCTTCAGGTGATCCAGCAGCGCCTCGGCATCGCGGATCAGGGCGCCCATAGAATAAGGCGCCGGGGGAGCCGAGGATTGCCCATGTCCGCGTTTGTCATACCGGATGATGCGCAACCCCTTGGGCAAGTGCGGTAACACGACGTCCCACAGGTGCAGGTTTGTTCCTAATGAGTTGGCAAAAACCAGTGGCGCGCCATCCGCCGCACCATCAACACGGTAATTCAGTTTCACGTCGCCCAGATCAGCGATCATCATGACTCAGGTCCTTGCAGCCCCGGCGTTCCAGGTGCAATTTGCACAGGTTTGGGGTGCCTGTCAGGTCAGGAATTCCAACGCCCTGGCAAAAATATCCGGATCGACGTTACCGCCCGAGGTGACCACGATCACGTCGTCGCCCTCAATCTCGTCGCCCCGGAACAGGGCCGAGGCCAATGCAACAGCGCCGCCGGGTTCCAGCACGATCTTAAGGCGCAGGAAAGCAAGTGCCATGGCCCGCAGCGCCTCGTCTTCGGTGACCGAAATACCGGGCCCGCAAAGACGGTTGAGGATGGGAAAGGTGATGTCGCCGGGTTGCGGTGTCAGGATGGCATCGCAAATATTGCCTGATGCCGCGTTGTTGTTCTGAATCCGTCCCGTTGCCAGTGATCGTTTTACGTCATCGAACCCTTCCGGTTCGCACGGGCGTACCCTTAGGTCGGGGGCGTGTTTTTCAAGTGCCAGCGCAATGCCAGAGGTGAGGCCGCCACCACCACAACAGACCAGAACATCCGCCTGAGAAACCCCAAGTTCCGCTGCCTGTCTGGCGATTTCCAAGCCGGTGGTACCTTGCCCGGCAATCACCTGAGGCTCGTCATATGGCCGGATCAGGGTTAGCCCGCGTTCGGCTGCGATGGTTTCCCCGATCTCTTCGCGACTCTCGTTTGCACGGTCGTAAAGAACAACTTCACCCCCAAGCGCGCGGGTGTTTTCGATTTTCAGGTGCGGCGCGTCCGACGGCATGACAATGACCGAAGCAATTCCATGTTTCGACGCCGCCATCGCAACGCCCTGCGCGTGGTTGCCCGAGGAATAGGCAATCACGCCGCGCTGGCGTATGTCTTCCTCTAGGGCGGATATGGCAGACCAAGCCCCCCGAAACTTGAAACTGCCCGTATGTTGCAGGCATTCCGGCTTGACCCAAATCCGGCGCCCGGCGATCGCGTCAAGAAATGGCGACGACAGAATTGGTGTCTCGCGGACATGTCCCTTAAGCCGTTTGGCCGCGGCTTCGATCATTTCAATTGTGCTCATGCAGCGTTCTTCAATACCTTTTTGATGACATCCAGAGATTGAGGCTCATTCAGGAACGGAACATGCCCGCGATCCGGCACTTCGGCCGAGATCAGACTGGGATGCCGCTGATGCATCTCAGCCAGGGTTTCGGCGCTCAGAACGTCCGAGTTCGCGCCCCTGATCGCGCCGCAGGGTATGTTGCGCAGCGCTTCAAAAAACAACCAGTAATCGGGTATGGCACCGCTCGGGGCCTGTTCCAGAAGCGCTTTGCGCAGGGCCGGGTCATAGCGCAGCGCCAGCCTGTCCCCTTGTTGTTTGTATTGAATTTCGGCCTGTTTGCGCCAGATCTCCAGGGGAACTCCGGGGAATTGCGGCTCCATCACATGTTTCAGGGCAGCAGCAGCTTCGTCATAGGTTTTCGCGGTGGGTTGTGCGCCCACGTAGGCCATGATCTTGGCGATGCCTGACGTCTCGATGACCGGCCCCACATCGTTCAGAATCACACCGGCCAAACGTTCGGGGTGGCTTGCCGCCAATGCCATGGCAATCAGTCCGCCCCGCGAGGTGCCCAGAATGGCCGCTTTTTCGATGCCCAGTACATCCAGCAGTTCAATCGCGTCATGGGATTCACGAAAGACGTTGTAGTTCATGAAATTGGGGTCGTAGTCCGAGCGGCCGCGCCCCCTGTAATCCATAGCAATCATACGCAGCTCAGTGGCATGTGGTGCAAAATACGAGAAATCCCGGCTGTTTCTGGTCAATCCGGCCAGACACAAAAGCGGCGTGCCCGATCCATGGTCTTCGAAATAGATGCGCTTGCCGTCCGAAGTCGTGAAGTCCGGCATCAAAGACCAGCCAGTTTGGGAATGGTGGTCAAGTCAGACAGTACATGCGCTGGCGTCCACGGCAGCCGGTCCATTGGTTCCCCGATCCGATTGACCCAGGCGGTGACAAAACCATAACCGCTGGCCCCTGCGGCATCCCAGCCGTTCGAACTGACGAACAAGACCTGGTCACGGGCGCAGTCAAACCTGTTCTGAACCAGATCATAGACACGGGAATGGGGCTTGAAGACCCCAACGCTTTCGACCGAGAGCACGTCATCCAGCACATCGCCGATACCGGCGGACTGAACAGCGCCGTCCAGCATGGGCGGTGATCCGTTGGACAGGATGGCAGTCTGCATCCCGCCATCCTTGAGGGCTTTCAGCATGACAGGAACTTCGGGATAGGCCTGTAACTCCCAATAAAGATCCAGCAGGCGTTGGCGCAATTCTGGATTGCCCTGGAGGCCGGCAGCTTCCAGCGCCCAGTCCAGCCCGTCCTGTGTGACATCCCAAAAATCCGCATGGGCATCCGCCACAGCACGCAGCCATGTGTATTGCAATTGCTTCAGGCGCCAGTGCCCTGCGACCTCGGGCCATTTGTCTTTCAGGGCTTCGAACCCCGGCTCGCCTGCTGCCTGCCGGGCGGCGGCCGCTACGTCAAACAGCGTTCCGTAGGCGTCGAACACGCAGGTCGTGATTGCCATATGACCCTCCTTTGATTGCGCGCAGGTTGGCACAACGCGAAAGGGGGGGAAAGGGCCAAGGGTTTACAACTTTGTGTCAACCTCTAGGGTTGGCCGCTTAACCCCTAAAAACGGCCGGAGGCCACTATGACCGAAATCAAGCAAGGTGACACTGTTCGCATCCATTACACAGGGACATTGTTGGATGGCAAAGTCTTTGACAGTTCGGATGGGCGCGATCCGTTGGAGTTCGTGGTAGGATCGGGCCAGATCATTCCCGGTCTGGACAGTGCCATGCCCGGTTTGTCCGCAGGTGACAAGAAACGGGTCGAGATTGCCTGCACCGACGCCTACGGCCCGATCAACCCTGCGATGCGTCAGGAAATCCCCCGCGAGGGTATTCCCGAGGATATTCCGCTGGATCCGGGCACTCAACTGCAGATGCAGACACCAGACGGTCAGGCCGTACCTGTGACAGTTGTGGACGCCAACGAAGCGACTGTGACCCTGGATGGAAACCATCCGTTGGCCGGTCAGGATCTGGTGTTTGAGATTGAAGTCGTCTCGATCAATTGAGACATAGTTCGGGTTGGAACGCCTGCCCGGACTTCAGCCGATCAAAGCTTCAACAGCTGCACGTACCTGTGGCTGGGTGAAAAAGACAAACACCAGCAGTAATGATGTCAGCGCAAGCAGCAGCACTCTGGCCCGCTGGCTGAGGAAACCGGACTTTTTCCGGCTTTGCACTGATCGTGCGTTGTTTGCAATGATTTGATCTAGCTTGCTCATATCGAAGTCCTGCCGCCCAAAGATGGTGAAATCTTGGCGGCGGCAGGGAAAGATATGGTCACATGAAATCGGGTTGCGGCATGCCCAGAACGTGGAAACCCCCATCAACGCGGATGATTTCTCCGGACGTGCAGGCTCCCGCATCAGATGTCAGGTAAACTGCGGTCCCGCCAACAGCTTCCAGAGTGGCATTCGAACGCATCGGCGCATTCTGATCGCAGAACTTATATGTCCTGCGCGCCCCGCCAATGGCGGCACCGGCAAGGGTTTTCATCGGTCCCGGTGAGATTGCGTTCACGCGGATACCATCCGGGCCAAGGTCATTGGCCAGATAACGGGTCGCCGATTCCAGCGCCGCCTTGGCAACACCCATGACGTTGTAGTTCGGTACCACCCGGTTTGATCCCTGATAGGTCAGCGTCAGCAGCGAGCCCCCATTGTCCTTCATCATCGGATAGGCGCGGCGTGCCACCTCGATAAAGGAATAGGCCGACACGTCCATCGAGTGTTTGAAGTTCGCCCGCGTGGTATTCAGAAACCGGCCTGTCAGCTCGGATTTATCCGAATACGCAATGGCATGAACAACAAAGTCGATGGTGGGCCAACGCTGGGCCAGTTCACCAAAGGCACGATCCAGTGACTCGTCGTCGGTCACATCGGCATCCACCATAAAATCGCTGCCAAGGCTTTGAGCGAGAGGTTCCAGCCGTTTGCCGAAAGCCTCGCCCTGATAGGTGAAGGCCAGTTCTGCGCCTGCCTCGTGCATGGCCTTGGCAATGCCCCACGCGATTGAGCGGTCATTGGCCACGCCCATGATCAGGCCGCGCTTACCTTTGAGAAGATCCGACATCACTTTCACCCGTTATACTTAGACAGAATCATGGACCCGTTGGTGCCGCCAAAGCCGAAGCTGTTGGTCATGACACTGTCCAGTCCTGCGTTTTCAACCACTTCAGTTGCAATTTCACCGGGCAAGATGCCTTGGGCGAGTGTGTCGACATTGATCGACGGCGTGATGAAATCATTGTCCAGCATGAGCAGGCAGAAGATCGCCTCAAGCGCTCCTGCCGCGCCTTGCGCGTGGCCAGTCATCGATTTGGTCGAAGAAATCGGTGGCACATTGCCTTCACCGAAGATGCGGCGCACAGCCTCTACTTCGCCTACGTCACCGACAGGGGTCGAGGTTCCATGTGCATTGATATAGCCGACTTTGCGACCTTCGGGCAATGTGGCCAGCGCCAGCCGCATCGCGCGCTCACCGCCTTCACCCGAAGGGGCCACCATGTCGTGGCCATCCGAGGTAGCAGCATAGCCGGTGACTTCGGCATAAATCTTTGCGCCGCGGGCCAGCGCGTGCTCCAGTTCTTCCAGAACGAGGATGCCGCCGCCACCGGAAATCACAAACCCGTCACGGTTTTCGTCAAACGCGCGCGAGGCTTTGTCGGGCGTGTCATTGTATTTCGACGACATCGCGCCCATCGCATCGAACAGGCACGAAAGCGTCCAGTCCAGTTCTTCGCCGCCGCCAGCAAACATGACGTCCTGTTTACCCAGCATGATCTGTTCGGCCGCGTTGCCGATGCAATGCAGCGAAGTCGAGCAGGCCGAGGTGATCGAATAGTTGATACCCTTGATCTTGAACGCGGTCGCCAGGTTTGCCGAGATTGTCGAGCACATGCATTTCGGCACAGCGAACGGCCCGATCCGCTTGGTTGCACCGGTACTCAGAACCGTCTGATGCGCGGTCAGCATCGCGCTTGTCGACGGGCCGCCAGACCCAGCCACCAGACCTGTGCGCGGGTTGGCCACCTGATCCTCGGTCAGGCCGGAATCTGCAATGGCCTGAGACATGGCGATATGAGCGTAAGCCGCGCCCGGACCCATGAAGCGCAGCGTGCGTTTGTCCACGTGTTCAGCCACGTCAATCTTGAGCGTACCCGCGATCTGACTGCGAAACCCGTGTTCCACCATCTGTTCGCTGGCTTCGATCCCGGATTTACCAGCTTTAAGCGAGGCCAGAACCTCTTGGGCATTATTCCCGATCGAAGACACTACCCCCAGACCGGTGACGACTACTCGACGCATGTGCGCACTCCTTATTTCGGGTCGGTCAGGCTCAGGCCTCGGACAGAACGACCTTCATATCTTTGACATCATAGATCATCTCGCCATCGGCTTCGACGATTCCATCTGCCACACCCATGGTCAGGCGACGTGTCTGAATCGCTTTTTTGAAATCGATTTTATACGTTAGCATCTTGCGGTCGGGACGAACCATACCGGTCAGTTTCACTTCGCCCACGCCGACAGCCATGCCGCGCCCTTGCCAGCCACGCCAACCCAGGTTGAAACCGGTCAGCTGCCATAGACCGTCAAGGCCCAGGCAGCCCGGCATAATTGGGTTGCCGGGAAAATGGCAGTCAAAGAACCAAAGGTCAGGGGTGATATCGAACTCGGCCAGCACATGGCCCTTACCGTGCAGGCCACCGTCTTCCGAGATGTCGGTAATCCGGTCCATCATCAGCATTGGCGGGGCGGGCAATTGTGCATTGCCGGGGCCAAATAATTCGCCGCGGGCGCATTTCAGCAGATCGTCTTTGTCAAAACTGCTTGGGAACTGGGCCATTCTTGCCGCCTCTCCTGCCGTGGGTCCGTTCGTTATATCTGGCCTCGTCTAGCACCCGTTTGCAAGGTCCTGCAAGAGCAGCGGCCACATCATGTTGTGTATGCCGCGTTCTTTGCGAATGAATTTCATTTGAAATTGCCAACCATGCGCTCCTATATATAATGGAAGTAACTATGGGTATCGGATCAATGACACCGCAGAGCGGCGATATAGCAACGGGTTGGCTGGTGAACGCCGGCCTGCGTCCGACGCGTCAACGTGTGGCGTTGGCCGAGCTTCTGGTGGGCGATGGCCGCCATCGTCACGTCACCGCCGAGAGCCTGTTTGAATCGGCCAAGGCGAATGGCGACGCTGTTTCACTGGCGACGGTTTACAATACCCTGCGCGCGTTTTGCGACGCTGGCGTTCTGCAGGAAATCACCGTGGACGGGTCAAAAAGCTATTTCGACACGAACACGCATGACCACCCTCATTTTTATTGGGAGGATGAGGCGCGCCTGAGTGATGCGCCGTCGGACCAATTGGTGATCCAACGCCTGCCCGAAGCACCCGAAGGGGTCGAGATTGCCTCGGTCGACGTTGTCATTCGCCTGCGCAAAAAGTAGCGCCAATACCGCCTTTCAAACTCGCCAACAACAAACGTTCAACCTGATCAATGGTCGCGTCAGCTGGCCCTGTTCCGTGGCGCGCAAGAACAACGGACTCAGTTGCGTCCTGATCGCTGATCGGAACACTGACAAGACGTTTATTGTCATAACTGACCGGGTTGAGCGGGCTGGTATAGCTGATCCCGATCCCTTCGCCATGGGCGGCAAGACTGCGCTGAATCTCAATCGATGCCGCCCTATGCGCGACAGTCGGGTGCAGACCGTTGCGCCGAAAGAGACTGAGGATGTGTTGTGCCGACCAGCCTTCTGTCGACAGGATCAACGGATGAGCGGCCAAGTCAGCCAGCGTGACTGTGCCCGCTGTCGCCAACGGATGATCCGGGGGCATAAGGGCCTTTGGCCGACTGTCGAACAGTTTTGTTCGTGTGAACCCGGCATCCATTGTCAGCTCGTAAGTGATTGCAACATCGATCTGGCCATCAATCAATCTGTTCAACAGCCCTTCGAATGAGGCGGCAAAATAAGTGATAGCGATGTTTGGAAAAGCATCGCGCAAATGGTGCAGGGCGGGTGCCAGCAGGAAGGGCGCGAGGTCTGTAAAACACCCTAGTCTTAGACGTGTCGTGCCTGGCGACGGAGTTTCTGATGCCTCGATTTGGGCTGCGTCTTTCAGCAGGGTCTCGGCCTGATCGATGAATTTTCGCCCCTGAGGTGTCAGCGCCATGGCCGAACCTCGGCGGCGGATAAACAGCGGGTATCCCAAATGTGCTTCGACACGCGTCAGGGCCGTGGACAGTGCTGGTTGTGAAACATTCAGGTATTGTGCGGCGGCGGACAGGCTGCCGTGGCGCCCGACTGCGCAAACATATTCATACTGACGCAGTGAAATATATAACATGAAGTTAATTATAACTTCGAAAGATATGATTTGAATAGAACACATCTCCAACGCAAAAGATTGGAAAACGAATGGAGACCCGGATGCCTCACCCGCTTGTTACTCAAGAAATGATCACAACTTATCAGGATGATGGCGTCGTTCTGATCAAAGGGCTGTTTGCAGACTATGTGGATCAACTGCGGAAGGGTGTGGCCGCGAATATGGCAGAGCCTGGCCCGTATGCATCAGAAAACAAGAAAGAGGGTCAAACGGGTCTGTTCTTTGACGATTACTGCAACTGGACCCGCATCCCACAGTTCCGTGAGGTGATCGAAAACTCGCCCGCGGCCGAGGTCGCAGCGGACCTGATGCAGTCGAAAAGCGTGCAGGTGTTTCACGACCACGTATTGGTAAAAGAACCCGGGACATCCATGGCCACGCCCTGGCATCAGGATGGCCCATATTACTTCGTTGAAGGTCAGCAAACCATCAGCTTCTGGTCTCCGCTGGATCCGGTCAGGCAGGCGACGTTGCGCTGTGTCGCAGGTTCTCACCGGTGGGAGAAAGAGGTGCTGCCAACTCGCTGGGTTTCCGAGGAAGGTTTTTTCCCGGATGAAGGGCAGTACATCCCCGTGCCGGACCCGGATGCCGAGGGCATGAAAGTCGTTGAATTCGAAATGGACCCCGGTGACGCCGTTGCCTTCAATTATCGCACCCTTCACGGTGCGCGGGGTAACCACTCGGATAGCCGTCGCCGCGCCTTTTCTCTGCGGTTGGTCGGCGATGACGCACGGTATGTAGAGCGTCCAGGCAGAACCTCTCCACCTTTTCCCGGCCATGGCATGACGCCGGGGCAGCGTCTTCGCGAAGACTGGTTTCCGGTCCTGTTTCAGCGCTGAGACGATTCAGAACCACTGGCCTGATTCGATCAGGCCCAGATCCAGCAGCTGCCGCGAGTGCCATTCAAAAGGCACAGAGTTGCGCCAGCTAAAATTCGGAATGTCAAAAGTCGACCCGGCATTTGTTTTGAGCGCCTTCGCGGCGCGGAAGGAACAAATAGCCGCGGTCATGTTGTGGTGCCATGGGCAGGAATAGGTATTGAATTCCGGCTCATTGAACGTGTGGTCCGATTTCAGGATCAGGCCCTTTTGCGCCTTAAACAGAGCGATGCGGTCGATGCGACGGCGTTCATAGGGAATGTGATCCTCGAACCGCCAGCGCAAGCCACCCGACAGGTCCACCTGTCGGTCCAGCGGTTGGCCGTCAGGGTCGCGGCGTGATTGGGCATAGTAACCCGTTTTGTCGAACAAAGCCTGTTCGGGGGCGACACCGTTGGGAAAAGCGGTCAGGTCCTCGGCATAAAGGTCGATGACGTAGCTCAGCATAGCGTTGCGGCGTTCTTCGCTGTGAAAGGCCAGCATTTCGCCAATGCTGCGCGTTTCGCAAAACGGAAAGAACAGGTATTCGGCGTTGTAGCAGTAATACATCCAGATGCCGGGTGCGGCCTGAATTATTCTGTTCAGGGTATCGAAAACCACCGTTCGGGGAACGCACTTCAAGGTGACCCGATGCACCCGGTCGGTCAACGCGGGCTCCAGTCGGAACTCCTGAGGCATGAAGGCGATAACGGATTTGAACCCTAGTTTCAGATGGTGATGCAGAGTACTTTCCAACTCGACCTCATCCTCGGCAAAGACCATCGCAACGGGGCCTTGCGCCATTGCGGGTTGCCCGGCTTTCAGGAAATGGTCGAGGGAATCGTATTGCATCGGCTGTTTTCAGTTTTGTCTTGCTGGAAAGTTCCGCCAAATTCGGGTAATTGCGCCCGCATTGCAAGCGGCGTTCGAAGCATATAGACGACGCCGGTCCAGCGAATGCAAAGGCCCGTCTCATGTCCGAACCGAAGAAGCTGTTTATCAAGACCTATGGCTGTCAGATGAATGTCTATGACAGTGAACGCATGTCCGAGGCGCTGGGCGGGCAGGGCTACGTTGAAACCCAGACCCCCGAAGATGCGGATATGATCCTGCTGAACACGTGCCACATCCGCGAGAAAGCGGCAGAAAAAGTGTATTCCGAACTGGGGCGCTTCAAGGGTCTGAAGGCCGAGAAGCCTGATCTGAAAATCGGCGTGGCGGGCTGTGTTGCTCAGGCGGAAGGCGAAGAGATCATGCGCCGCCAGCCTTTGGTTGATCTGGTGGTCGGTCCGCAAAGCTATCACCGCCTGCCCGAGATGGAGGCAAAGACCCGAGCGGGCGAAAAGGCGCTGGACACGGATTTCCCCGAAGAAGACAAGTTCGAAAAATTGAAAAACCGCCCCAAGGCCAAGCGCGGACCGACGGCGTTTTTGACTGTTCAGGAGGGCTGCGATAAATTCTGCGCCTTCTGCGTGGTTCCTTATACACGCGGTGCTGAAGTCAGCCGCCCAGCCGATCGCATCATCCGCGAAGCCCATGATCTGGTCGAACGCGGCGTGCGCGAGATCACGTTGCTGGGCCAAAACGTCAACGCCTATCACGGTGCCGGGGCGAATGGTGACATGACGCTTGCCGGCTTGATCTGGGAACTGAACAAGGTCGACGGGCTGGAGCGCATCCGCTTTACGACCTCGCACCCAAACGACATGGCCGACGACCTGATCGAGGCACATGGCACCTGTGACAAGCTGATGCCTTATCTGCACCTGCCGGTTCAGTCGGGTTCGGACCGTATCCTCAAGCGGATGAACCGTAGCCATACGGCAGAAAGCTATCTGCGGCTGGTCGAACGCATTCGTGCGGCGCGTTCAGATATCGTGATGTCGGGGGACTTCATTGTTGGTTTCCCAGAAGAGACCGAAGATGATTTTCAGGCCACGATGGATTTGGTCGAAGAGGTCAAATACGGCTATGCCTATTCCTTCAAATACTCCACACGTCCGGGAACCCCGGCAGCTGAACGGTTGCAGGTTGATCCGGCTGCGGCAGATGAACGGTTGCAGCGGCTTCAGGCCTTGATCACGCGCCATCAGCGAGAGATTCAGGACGGTATGGTCGGACGCACTGTCCGCGTTCTATTCGAAAAACCGGGTCGCTTGTCCGGGCAGATGGTTGGAAAGTCCGAATATTTGCATTCGGTGCACGTAAAAGGACCAGAGATCGCCACGGGTGACTTGAGAGAAGTCCGGATCACTGAGTCGGGGGCGAATTCTCTGGCCGGTGAGTTGTTGTAGGTCGGTGTAAACACCTCCCGGACACCATAGTTGGTGTTTGTTTCCGAAATTTACCCTTGATTTATTGCTCGGAACTATGCTCCGAGAGGAGCCATGGTTTTTTGGGCGCAAGGTTCTGCGTCTGCAAATCGGCTGTATGCCGGTCCCGGAAAACGGGATGAGGGAGGTACGAGTGACGACTATCAAGAGCTTTAGGAGCCTGAGCAGGTTGAAAACGCTGACGCTAACTGCCGCTGTTACACTGATTGCCGGCGCATCCATGGCCGGTGATTTGAAAGGTGAGGTAACCGATCCGGAAGTGGTAGGCCCGGAAAGATTCAGCACTGATGTCAGCGCTTTTTACCTGGGACTTACCGGCGGTTATGGGTCTGGTGGGGACGATCGGTTTGGCCTGACAACGCCCAGCAGGCAGTTTGATATCGGTGATCAGGACTTGTCGGGGACATACGGGGGGCTCCGGGGGGGGTGGCGTGGTATTTTACCTGCTACCGGTGGGCGCGACTATGTCTATGGCTTTGAAGTCGGGTATGAATTCGGTTCCCTGGACGACACTGTCAGCAGGCGGATCGGCGGCGTCAATGTGCAAGGCGGAACAGAGATTTCGGATGTTCTGGCAGTCCGATTTCGTAATGGTCTGACAAACCGCAGCGGACGAATTCTGTATTTCTTCAGTGTCGGATATCTGTGGGGCGATGTGGAAACAACCAACAGCTTGGCATTGGGCCCGACGGTTCAGAATTTCTCGGCGTCAGATCGGCGGAACGGTTATTCGGCAAGCATAGGGGCCGAGCATAAGTTGTCCGACAATTGGTCGATTACGGGCGAATATGAATATGTCCAATTCCAATCAAAAAACGTCCAGTTCAGTTCTGGCTTTTCCACAAAGTCCACACCAAAATACAGCGGTTTGAGATTCGGGCTGAACTATACCTTCTGATGTTCGCCCAATCGGCAACCGATCACCGTTAAATCGGCTGTTATGACATCTCAGCGTTTATTTTTGAAACTGTGGCTTGCGCCTACCAAGATTTGTTGTCTACGCTCGGAGTGAACAGCCAAGACAGGAGAGCGGATTGGCCATCGGTGCCCTGACCCCACCGCAAGATGAAATGCCCCAACACGAGGCGTTCGTAGAATTTCCAGACAACCGATTGCTGATTGACCTGTGCGGTGAATATGACCGCAATCTGGCCGAGATCGAAACCAAGCTTTCGGTCCAGATTGTACGTCGCGGCAATCAGTTGGTTGTTATGGGCGATGATGATGCTCAGAAACAGGCGGTTGAAGTGCTTCAATCGCTGTATACACGGCTTGAAGGTGGGCGCGAGGTTGAGGCCGCAGACGTCGATCGCGAGTTGCGGATGGGTGTTTCGGAGCAGGGAACTGGAAGCCGCGATGGCGATCAGCTTGAGATGTTCAAGGGCGGTTCTGTCGAGATCAAGACCCGCAAGAAGCTGGTTGAGCCGCGCACCGACGCCCAGAAAGCCTATGTCCAGTCACTGTTCAACAATGAGCTGGCCTTTGGAATTGGTCCAGCGGGGACGGGTAAGACCTATCTGGCGGTGGCGGTCGGGGTTTCGATGTTCATCGGCGGGCATGTGGATCGAATCATCCTGAGCCGTCCGGCGGTCGAGGCGGGCGAGAAACTGGGCTATCTGCCGGGTGACATGAAGGATAAGGTCGACCCTTACATGCAACCGCTTTATGACGCGCTGAACGATTTTCTGCCCGGAAAACAGTTGGCCAAACTGATCGAAGAGAAACGAATCGAAATCGCTCCGCTGGCCTTTATGCGCGGTCGTACGCTGGCCAACGCATTTGTGGTTCTGGACGAAGCGCAAAACGCCACCACGATGCAGATGAAGATGTTTCTGACCCGTCTGGGGGAAGGAAGCCGCATGGTCATCACCGGCGACCGGTCACAGGTCGATTTGCCGCGTGGTGTTCAATCGGGTCTGGCGGATGCTGAGAGGTTGTTGAAAACGATCCCGAATATCAGTTTTAACTACTTCACCTCGAAAGACGTGGTGCGCCACCCGCTTGTCGCTGCGATCATCGAGGCGTATGAGGCCGATGCGGGCCGTGAAACCACGTGAGCACATAGCCCGTTAACGAGGCTGTTGTGCGGTAAGATGACCCTGGATCTCATTTTCGAAGACGAAAGGTGGCAAGATCTTGAGGTCTTGTCACAAAAGGCGATTAACGCCGTTCTGACCCATTGCGGTTTGACCCCGGAGCTGTGCGAAGTCAGTATTCTGGGGTGCAACGATGCGCGGATTTCCGAACTGAACGCAGAATTTCGGGGCAAACCGACGCCCACCAATGTGCTGAGCTGGCCTGCGGGAGACCTGGCTCCGGACGAGGCAGGGCAATCACCACGCCTGCCAGAGCCGGACTTTACCGGCGAGATTGTTCTGGGCGATGTTGCGATTTCCTATGACACCTGCGCCCGAGAGGCGGCCGAAGCCAACAAGGCAATGAGTGATCACGTGACCCATTTGCTTGTTCACGGAACGTTGCATTTGCTGGGTTATGATCACATTCGTGACCCCGATGCCACCTTGATGGAAGGGATTGAGGTCAAGATACTTGGCAAATTGGGTATTGATGACCCATATAAGGTATAATGTGGGTTCAAGACCCGATCAGTTGGAACAAGGTAATGGGCGATATAGAAGGCAGTTCTAGGGCGGCGCAAAGCGCGCAACCTCAGGACAGCAGTACTGAAACGGAAGAGAAAACCGGTTTGTTTTCTCGAATCCTCGAAGTGTTTTCGAGCGATGATACTCAACCGGACCAGACGGTGAACGGACAAAACGCGGCTGTGGCGCAGCCACGCGGGATGATTAACCTGCGCCGGATGCGCGTTGAGGATGTTGCCATCCCTACCGCTGAAATTGTCTCGGTACCTTCGACGATCACAAAAGATGAACTGGCGGACGTTTTCCGAAGCAGTGGTATGTCGAGGATTCCAGTCTATGAGGGAACCTTGGATACACCGCTTGGTTTTGTTCACCTCAAGGATTTTGCTCTGACCCACGGTTTCAACGGTGGGGGTAAAAAGTTTGATCTGACCTCTATGCTGCGGACGCTATTGTTCGTGCCGCCATCCATGCCAATCGGCGTCTTGTTGACCAAGATGCAAACCGAGCGGCGTCACATGGCATTGGTGATTGATGAATATGGCGGCGTTGATGGTCTGCTGACGATCGAAGACCTGATCGAGCAGGTCGTAGGTGAAATCGCTGACGAGCACGATGCGGATGAAGACCAGCTTTGGGTGCAGGAAAAGCCCGGATGCTATGTGGTACAGGCGCGTGTGCCGCTCGAAGATTTCGAGGCCGAGATTGGCCGGTCTCTGACCAGTCATGAAGACGTCGACGAAGAGGAAATCGATACTCTGGGCGGGCTTGTCTTTATGCTCTCCGGCCGCGTTCCGGCGCGGGGTGAGGTTGTCATTCACCCAGAGGGCCCGGAATTCGAAGTGATCGAAGCCGATCCACGCCGAATCAAACGGCTGCGCGTCATGCTGCCGGACGTTGCTGCATGACCCCAGTAAGGGGCTGGCCATTATCGTTGAGATTGTTGGTCGCTGCCACCCTTGGCGGGGCAGGCGCGTTTGGTCAGGCGCCGCATCTGTATTGGGGCGCAACCGTTTTGGCTCTGGTTCTGATTGTGCCGATTTTCCTTGCCAGCGAAACCCGAGGCCGGGCGGCATGGGTCGGCTGGGCCTTCGCGACCGGCTATTTTGCCCATGCCCTTGGCTGGATCATTGAGCCGTTTCAGGTAGATGCTGAACGCCATGCCTGGATGGCCCCGTTTGCGTTGGTGTTCTTGGCGGGCGGACTGGCCTTGTTCTGGGCTGCCGCCTTTGGCCTGTCGCGCAATAATGGTGCCACGCCCATTCGTCAGGGCATATTACTGGTTGCAGTCTTGTCCCTGGCCGAGGTGGCGCGTGGATATGTGCTGACCGGCTTTCCATGGGCTGGAGTCGCGCAGATCTGGGTGGATACACCGGTGGCTCAGGTGCTGTCTCTGGTTGGGCCATATGGGTTGAACGCGCTGACCTTTGCGGCAACGCTCCCAATTGGCGCGGCATTGGTGCAGGATAAACCCTTGAACGGTTTGGCGCGGACCCTGGGTTTTACAGTCGCGATGGCCGCGCTGGCGATTACTTATGGGTCGACGCGACCCGTCGTTCAGGACGGTTCGCATCTGGTTCGCGTGGTTCAGCCGAATGCCCCCCAGCACCAAAAATGGGATCCGGCATATGCGCCTTTGTTTTTTGCGCGTCAGGTTGAATATACCGCAGCCTTTCCCAGACCCGACCTGATTGTCTGGCCCGAGACCGCAGTTCCAGCTTGGTTAGGTGGCGCACAACCGTTTCTGTCAACTGTTGCGGATGCCGCGCAGGGTGTGCCGGTGATATTGGGGATTCAGCGCGCAGAAGGCCCGAGAATCTTCAACTCGCTGGTCTATCTGGATGAAACCAGGCGTCAGGCAGGGTTGTATGACAAACACCACTTGGCGCCTTTCGGTGAATACGTCCCCTTGGGTGACCTGATGGGGCGTTTCGGGGTCAGTGGCTTGGCAGCCACAACCGGGCACGGGTTCAGCGCGGGGCCGGGCCCCGCCCTGCTGGACCTCGGCAAGCTTGGAAGCGCATTGCCCCTGATTTGCTACGAAGCCATATTCCCGCAAGATGTGAATGGTGCGCCGGGTCGGGCTGACTTCTTATTGCAGATCACAAATGACGCGTGGTTTGGTACGCGGTCGGGACCGTTTCAACACCTGGTGCAAGCCCGGATGAGGGCAATTGAGCAGGGCTTGCCGATGATCCGTTCGGCCAATACCGGTGTATCGGCCATGATTGACCCATTGGGTCGGGTGACTGCGTCGTTGGCTCTGGGTGAGGCAGGATATGTGGACGCCGTGCTGCCGCAACCACACCGTCGCACGACTTATGCACGTATCGGGGACAGTCCGATCGTTGTTGTCTTACTGTTTATTCTGGCGATGGCGCTGTTTGGTACTCGCGGCAACCGGGCAATTAGAGATTGACCCCAACTTTGGGCAAGCGTATGCGTCTGTGGTCTGCCACAACGGCTTCCTGGCGTGGCGGAGAAACCTTAATGGAGCACATTTATGTCCCGACAGAACTATACTTTTACTTCGGAATCCGTTTCTGAAGGGCACCCGGATAAGGTCTGTGACCGTATCTCGGATGCTGTCCTTGATGCATTTCTAAACGAAGAGCCTGAGGCGCGCGTGGCCTGCGAAACCTTTGCCACGACCAACCGCATCGTTATCGGTGGCGAAGTTGGTCTGTCGGACAAGGACAAACTGCATGACTACATGAGCCGCATCGACGAAATTGCGCGCGAGTGCGTGAAAGACATCGGATATGAGCAGGACAAGTTCCACCACGAAACAGTCGAGGTGACGAACCTTCTGCACGAACAATCCGCCCATATCGCGCAGGGCGTGGATGCCGCGGACAACAAGGACGAAGGCGCTGGCGACCAGGGCATCATGTTTGGCTTTGCCACAACAGAAACGCCTGCGCTTATGCCTGCGCCGATCCAGTATTCGCACGCAATCCTGCGGCGTCTGGCCGAAGTGCGCAAGAACGGCACCGAGCCTGCACTGGGGCCGGATGCGAAATCTCAGTTGTCCGTCGTTTATCAAGACGGCAAACCAGTCGGCGTCAGCTCGATCGTTCTGTCGACGCAGCATCTGGATGAGGCGCTGACGTCGGATGACATCCGCGCCATCGTTGAACCCTATATCCGTGAAACTCTGCCCGAAGGCTGGCTGTCGGCTGATACCGAATGGCACGTCAACCCGACCGGCAAATTCGTTATTGGCGGACCGGATGGCGACGCGGGTCTGACCGGTCGTAAGATCATCGTGGATACCTATGGTGGCGCGGCCCCGCATGGTGGCGGTGCTTTCTCGGGCAAAGATCCGACCAAGGTTGACCGTTCGGCGGCCTATGCCGCGCGCTACCTGGCGAAAAACGTCGTAGCCGCCGGTATGGCCGAGCGCTGCACCATTCAGTTGAGCTATGCCATTGGCGTATCGAAGCCGCTGTCGATCTATGCAGACACGCATGGCACGGGTCAGGTTGCAGATGCGGCGATCGAAAAAGCAGTTGGCCAGATCATGGATCTGACACCCCGCGGTATTCGTCAGCACCTTCAGCTGAACAAGCCGATCTACCAGCGTACAGCGGCTTACGGGCACTTTGGTCGCGAACCGGATGCGGATGGCGGTTTTAGCTGGGAACGCACTGATCTGGTCGACGCACTGAAATCAGCAGTTTGATCTGAAAAATCCAAAGCGCGCCTTCAGGGGCGCGCTTTTTCTTTGGGGCGGTGCACGCTCTTGCAACGTACTCCGCTGCGCAGTATGGCCACCGCCATGAGCACCGAGACCCCACAACGCCCGCGCAGAAACTTTTATGGCCGTTTCAAGGGCAAGACCCTAAAGCCCAGTCAAAAGACCTATCTGAACGAAGATCTGGCTGAATTGTCACCCGGCGCTGTGGACTGGGACATTAACCCTGAACGCAAGCCGCTGGACCTGGATGGCCTGTTCGGCGGTAAGCCGGTCTGGTTGGAAGTCGGCTTTGGCGGTGGTGAGCATCTGGTGCACCAGGCGCAAAACAATCCTGACATTGGCATCATCGGGGCCGAGCCTTACATCAACGGTGTTGCCATGCTGCTGGGCAAAATCCGTCAGGCAGGTGTTGAAAACCTCGCCGTGCACCCCGGAGATGCGCGTGATCTGTTCGACGTGCTGCCAGAGGTCAGCATTTCGCGCGCGTTCCTTCTCTATCCCGATCCATGGCCCAAAACGCGGCATCATCGCCGTCGGTTTGTAACCCAGGAACATCTTGAGCCATTCGCAAAGGTGCTGAAACCCGGGGCGATCTTCCGGGTTGCTACTGACATTCCCGATTACGTGCGTCAGACATTGGAAGAGGTTCCGCGCGCCGGGTTTGAATGGCTGGCCGAACGCCCTTCGGACTGGCGCGAACCGTGGAACGACTGGATCTCTACGCGATACGAGCAGAAGGCGCTACGCGAGGGTCGGACACCTCACTACCTGACCTTCCGACGCAAAGGCTGATTGCCGCTGGACCAACGGGCATCAATTCGCTAATCGGCTTGAGCACTGATAGCGCAAAAGGAGCCCTCATGTCCGGACACGGCACGCCCATCCCGATGACCTCGCATCCCTGCGGCCCGCTGACCGGCATGGCAGAGGTGCCCGGCGATAAGTCGATTTCGCACCGGTCGCTGATCCTTGGGGCGATGGCCGTAGGTGAAACCCGGATTTCGGGTTTGCTCGAGGGCGAAGACGTTCTGGATACCGCCAAGGCGATGCGTGCCTTCGGCGCCGAGGTCACAGATCACGGAAACGGGGAATGGACAGTGCACGGCGTGGGTGTCGGTGGCTTCGCCGAACCGGGCCAAGTGATCGACTGTGGCAACTCGGGAACCGGCGTGCGCTTGATCATGGGGGCGATGGCGACCTCTCCGATCACTGCGACCTTTACTGGTGATGCCAGTCTGAACAAACGCCCCATGGCCCGGGTGACTGATCCTCTGGCCCTGTTTGGGGCAGAATCGGTTGGACGGTCCGGCGGGCGCTTGCCGATGACCATCGTTGGCGCGGCGGACCCGACCCCTGTGCGATACGAAGTTCCGGTGCCGTCGGCGCAGGTGAAATCCGCCGTTCTGCTGGCGGGTCTGAATGCCCCCGGAAAGACCGTTGTGATCGAGAAAGAGGCCACGCGCGACCATTCCGAACGGATGCTGGCTGGATTTGGCGCCGAGATCACGGTCGAGGATACCGACGAAGGCCGTGTTATCACGCTAACCGGTCGTCCGGAGCTGAAGCCGCAGGTCATCTCTGTACCACGCGATCCGTCCAGCGCGGCTTTTCCGGTTTGCGCGGCACTGATTACACTTGGATCCGATGTTTTGGTGCCGGGGATCGGTTTGAACCCTACACGCGCGGGCCTCTTTACGACCCTGCGTGAGATGGGCGCTGATCTGACCTATGAAAACGAGCGCGAAGAGGGCGGCGAGCCGGTTGCCGATCTGCGCGCGAAATACTCGCCAAACATGAAGGGCATTAACGTGCCGCCAGAACGCGCGGCCTCGATGATCGACGAATATCCCGTTTTGTCCGTGGTTGCTGCAAACGCCACGGGCACCACGATGATGGGCGGAGTAAAGGAACTCCGGGTGAAGGAAAGCGACCGCATCGATGCCATGGCGCGCGGTCTGCGAGCCAACGGGGTGACTGTCGCTGAAGGCGACGACTGGTGGTCGGTTGAAGGGCTGGGTATCGGCAACGTTCCGGGTGGAGGCGTCTGCGAAAGCTTTCTGGATCACCGCATTGCCATGTCGTTCATGGTGATGGGTATGGGGGCGCAGAATCCCGTAAGCGTGGATGATGGTGGCCCGATTGCAACGTCGTTCCCGATCTTTGAACCACTGATGGCGTCGCTGGGCGCAAAGGTACAGCGCACGTGAGTTTCACGGTTGCCATTGACGGACCAGCGGCTGCGGGCAAGGGCACGATATCCAAGGCTGTGGCGGCGCATTTCGGCTTTGCCCATCTGGACACGGGCTTGCTGTATCGCGCTGTCGGAAGGCGGACCCTGGAAGGGGTTGACGCGCTTGAGGCCGCACAGGCGCTGACAGCGGAAGAACTTGAACAAGGCGACCTGCGCACCGCCGAGATTGCGCAGGCAGCTTCCAAAGTGGCGGTTCTTCCGGAAGTTCGTGCAGCCTTGGTCAATTTTCAGCGCGCTTTTTCCCGCAGGGCAGGTGGGGCCGTTCTGGACGGTCGTGATATCGGCACGGTGATTTGTCCGAATGCCGAAGTGAAGCTGTTTGTAACAGCCAGTGCTGAAGTGCGCGCCGAGCGACGCTTCCTGGAGCTAAGTGCAAAAGGCGCTGACGTAACCCGTGAACAGGTTCTGGCAGATGTCAGAGAACGGGATGCGCGAGATGCTGAGCGCAGCACCGCTCCGATGAAACCCGCTGAGGATGCCGTGCGGTTGGACACCACCGATTTGAGTATCGAGGCGGCGTTGGCCAAAGCCCTTGAGGTGATCAACGCAAAACTGCCCGCGACGCGTTAACGCCGCAGGCAAACGGGGCAGGTCTTACAGCTCGCCCACGGCGACGGTTTTGATATTCGCCCATTGGTCATCCGCCGTCTTTGCGGTGGCGACAACGTCCTTCAAAAAGGCTGCCCGGGTTTCCGCGTTCAGGAACAGAAACAGTTTTCCGTCTGCGACAAGGTATTGATCCGGGTCACCGTCAAACTTCTTGCCGACCGATACGCCGAATGAACAGAAGCCACCATGCTGCGGCAGGTATGCAGCAGGGTTTGCCTCGAACGCTTCACGGTTCGCGGCGGACGTGAAATAATAGGAGGCTCCGTCATAAGTTGACGAGTGAGTGGCGAAGCCTTCGACCGGGTTGCCATCATTGACCAATGCAACCAGATCAACCCCATGTGCGGCCAGCGGCGCACCAGCGGCTGAAATGCCGTTGGACACGTTGATTTCGTCAGCAGCAAAGGCCGGGGTGGACAGGGCAATTGCAGTCGCCATGGCGGCAAAGATGAGAGATTTCATGATATTTTCCTTTTGGTTCTGGTTTCGGGTCGACCTCTTTGTCGACCGATAAAGCTAAGTTAGGGAAAGGATACGGAACGTTTAATCTCAGATACGTCACCAAATCTTGCAGATCGTACAAACAGACGAATGGTTGGCGTTCACTCTCCAATTCTCCACCGTCCATCCTGTGACGCAGAAAGCCGGGCGCCGCGTGACGCGCGAAAAGTTGAGACATATCACCTTTGCGTTGCATGCTGAGGCTTAGCCGCGTGGTTCGGTTCCCGGTACCAAGATTCCTTCGGACAAGAACCTGCCGCGGACCATGCAGACTTTTTCAGTCAGAACCTGCTATCATTCAGGTTGCCATCTCGCATTGGGGATCAGCGCTAGGCAGGAGTTCCTGCGCGCGCTGCCGCGCACCATAGGCTTTGCACTTGCACCGGTTCAAGATTCAGCCTATACGCGCGCTGTCGATACAAGGGCGGTCAACGTCCGGATGACGTTTCTGAGCAGGGCCGGGTTAACTCGGCCCTTTGTGTTTGTTTGCTCGGGGCGCACCGGATCACGCCTGAAGACGTCATGAAACAAGACCGGCGGAGACAACCGCTCGGCCAGCAAAAACGTACTGTAAAGGAAATGAACGCCACATGGCTAACACATCCATGGAGGAATTCGAAGCCCTCCTGAACGAAAGCTTCGAAATGGACACGCCCGAAGAGGGTTCTGTTGTCAAAGGCAAGATCCTGGCGATTGAAGCCGGTCAAGCCATCATCGACGTCGGCTATAAGATGGAAGGCCGCGTTGATCTGAAAGAATTCGCAAATCCCGGCGAAGCCCCTGAAATCGCTGTCGGCGACGAGGTCGAAGTTTACCTGCGTGCCGCAGAAAACGCCCGTGGCGAAGCCGTCATCTCGCGCGAGATGGCCCGCCGCGAAGAGGCATGGGATCGTCTGGAAAAAGCATATGCCGACGACCAGCGTGTCGATGGTGCAATCTTTGGCCGCGTCAAAGGTGGCTTCACCGTCGATCTGGGTGGCGCAGTTGCATTCCTGCCTGGTTCGCAGGTTGACGTACGCCCCGTACGCGACGCAGGCCCGCTGATGGGTCTGAAGCAGCCGTTCCAGATTCTGAAAATGGACCGCCGCCGTGGCAACATCGTTGTGTCGCGCCGCGCAATCCTGGAAGAATCGCGTGCCGAACAGCGCGCCGAAGTCATCGGCAACCTGACGGAAGGTCAGAACGTCGAGGGCGTGGTCAAGAACATCACCGAATACGGTGCATTTGTTGACCTGGGCGGCGTTGATGGCCTGCTGCACGTCACTGACATGGCATGGCGCCGTGTAAACCACCCGTCCGAGATCCTGACGATCGGCGAAACCATCAAGGTTCAGGTCATCAAGATCAACAAAGACACCCACCGCATCAGCCTGGGCATGAAGCAGCTTCAGGAAGATCCGTGGGATCTGGTTGCAGCCAAGTACCCGCTGGGCTCGGTCCATCAGGGTCGCGTCACCAACATCACCGACTACGGCGCATTCGTCGAACTGGAAGCCGGTGTCGAAGGTCTGGTGCACGTGTCCGAGATGTCCTGGACTAAGAAAAACGTCCACCCCGGCAAGATCGTCTCGACCAGCCAGGAAGTCGACGTCATGGTTCTGGAAATCGACGGCGCCAAGCGTCGCGTGTCTCTGGGCCTGAAACAGACACAGCGCAACCCATGGGAAGTGTTTGCAGAAACACACCCCGAGGGCACCGAAGTCGAAGGCGAAGTCAAGAACATCACCGAATTCGGTCTGTTCATCGGCCTCGAAGGCGACATCGACGGCATGGTTCACCTGTCGGACCTGTCCTGGGACGAGCGTGGCGAGGATGCGATCCAGAACTACCGCAAGGGCGACATGGTTTCGGCCGTTGTCTCGGAAGTGGATGTCGAGAAAGAGCGTATCTCGCTGTCGATCAAAGCTCTGGGCGGTGACAAGTTCGCAGAAGCCGTTGGCGGCGTGAAGCGTGGCTCGGTCATCACTGTCGAAGTGACTGCAATCGAAGATGGCGGCATCGAGGTCGAGTACGAAGGCATGAAGTCGTTCATCCGTCGTTCCGACCTGTCGCGTGACCGTTCCGAACAGCGCCCCGAGCGTTTCTCGGTCGGTGACAAGGTTGATGTCCGCGTAACCAACGTCGACAGCAAGACCCGTCGTCTGGGTCTGTCGATCAAGGCACGCGAGATCGCAGAAGAGAAAGAAGCCGTGGAACAGTACGGTTCTTCCGACTCGGGCGCGTCGCTGGGCGACATTCTGGGTGCAGCGCTGAAGTCTGGCGACTAAGCCCGGGGCGCATCCCAAGCATGATTTACGGCCTCGCATGGAAGTGCGGGGCCGTTTTTGTTGCGAATCAACATGTTCCAAACACGCTGTTTAAACTCGATAATGTTCGCGCTTGAAGTGTGTAAATCGCCCTGTCGGGCAAAATTTCGCGTGAGAATATGGCAAAATAAAGCCTTAACACGCAGAGTATCCGTTCCCCCGTTCTGGGTTTTTTCCTATACTGTCAAAACAGTAGACCTGTCACACCGGCTGCCTGGGAGGGTATCACGAATGATCCGTTCAGAACTGATTCAGAAAATCGCTGACGAAAACCCGCATCTCTATCAGCGTGATGTCGAGCGGATTGTGAACACCGTGTTCGAAGAAGTCACCGATGCCATGGCGCGCGGCGACCGGGTCGAACTGCGTGGCTTTGGCGCGTTTTCGGTGAAAAAGCGGGATGCCCGCGTTGGGCGCAACCCCCGTACCGGTGAAACCGTTCAGGTCGAGGAAAAATGTGTGCCATTTTTCAAAACTGGTAAGTTGCTCAGGGATCGTTTGAACGGTAAAGCCTGACCTCATGATGCGTTACCTTCGATATGCTTTTCTTGGGACTCTCGGGATCGTTCTGATTTCCGTTTCCCTGGCGAATGTTCAGTCTGTTGAACTGAAACTGATGCCCGATGCTCTGGCCGAGCTTTTGGGCTTTAACGTCAGTACCTCTTTACCGCTTTTTCTGGTCGTTCTGGGCGGTGTTGTCGCCGGTTTGATCATCGGTTTCATGTGGGAATGGCTGCGGGAACACAAACACCGCCGCGATGCGACCGTGAAAAAGGGCGAGGTCCGCAAGCTTGAACGCGAGGTCAAGAAGCTCAAGAAAAAGCAGAACGAGGGTAAGGATGATGTTCTGGCCCTGCTTGACGAGGCCAGCTGAGGCTTATGTCTACCGATGTGTCCGTTAAAATCTGCGGTTTGACCGCCTCAGAACATGTGCGCGCAGCCGTTGCAGCCGGTGCGCGCTATGTCGGGTTCAACTTTTTTCCCAAATCGCCCCGTTACGCACCGATACCGCAAGCCGCGGCGTTGGCCGCCGAAGTACCAGTCGGCGTCGCCAAGGTCGCTCTGGCCGTGAATTTCTCGGACGCGCAGCTTGATGAGATTGTCGCGGGGGTTCCGCTGGATATGTTGCAGCTTCACGGCGGAGAGAGCCCCGAGCGTGTGGCAGAGATCAAGCAGCGCTATGGCCTGCCCGTCATCAAGGCGATCGGTGTTGCCGAGGCCGAGGATTTGGCTGCGATTGATCTGTATTCCGAAGTTGCAGACCAGCTTCTGATCGATGCAAAGCCGCCGAAGAATTCGGAACTTCCCGGCGGCAACGGTCTTCCTTTTGACTGGCGGCTGCTGGCAGGTCGAAAATATTGGCGCAGGCCGTGGATGTTGTCCGGTGGTCTGAACCCAGACAATGTCGCTGAGGCGATCCGCATGACGGGTGCGCGGCAAGTCGATGTGGCGTCGGGTGTTGAAAGCGCGCCGGGCGTAAAGGACGCTGGACTGATACAGGCATTTATCGACGCGACACGCTGATTTTGTTTGCCGCTGCCAGGGGGCGACGTGGTGCGTTTTGCCATGGCAAATCCCGCGACGACCACCTATGACAGTCAGGTACGACGAGGGAGACACCCATGGCCAACGATCTTTTCAATTCCTTCATGTCCGGCCCTGACGAGCAAGGGCGCTTTGGCATCTTCGGCGGGCGTTTTGTCAGCGAAACGCTGATGCCGCTGATCCTGTCACTGGAAGAGGAATACAACAAAGCCAAGGATGATCCGACCTTCTGGGCCGAGATGGATGATCTGTGGGCCAACTATGTGGGCCGCCCCTCACCTCTGTATTTCGCGGAACGCCTGACCGAGCATCTGGGCGGGGCGAAGATCTATCTGAAACGTGATGAGCTGAACCACACCGGCGCACACAAGATCAACAACGTGCTGGGCCAGATCATTCTGGCGCGACGCATGGGCAAGACCCGGATCATTGCCGAGACCGGGGCAGGGCAGCACGGTGTGGCCACAGCCACGGTCTGCGCGAAATTTGGTTTGAAATGCATCGTCTATATGGGTGCCCATGACGTGCAACGTCAGGCCCCGAACGTGTTTCGTATGCGCCTGCTGGGGGCCGAGGTGATCCCTGTGACCTCTGGTCGCGGTACGCTGAAGGACGCGATGAATGACGCGCTGCGTGACTGGGTGACCAATGTGCGCGATACGTTCTACTGCATCGGCACAGTGGCCGGTCCGCACCCATACCCGGCGATGGTGCGTGATTTCCAGTCGATCATCGGCAAGGAAGCGAAAGAGCAGATGATGAAGGCCGAAGGCCGTCTGCCCGACACGATCATTGCAGCTATCGGCGGCGGCTCGAACGCGATGGGCCTGTTCTATCCTTTCCTTGATGACAAGGCCGTCAACATCATCGGTGTTGAGGCCGGCGGTAAAGGTGTAAACGAAAAGATGGAGCATTGTGCCTCGCTGACAGGCGGTCGCCCGGGCGTTCTGCATGGCAACCGGACCTATCTGTTGCAGGATGATGACGGGCAGATTCTGGAAGGCTATTCGATTTCGGCTGGTCTGGACTATCCGGGTATCGGGCCCGAACATTCCTGGTTGCATGAGGTCGGTCGCGCGACTTACGTCTCGATTACCGACAAGGAAGCGCTTGAGGCATTCCAGCTGTGCTGTGCCACCGAGGGTATCATTCCGGCACTGGAACCCAGCCACGCTCTGGCGCATGTCATGAAGATCGCGCCCGAGTTGCCCAAGGACCACCTGATCTGCATGAACATGTGTGGACGCGGTGACAAGGATGTTCAGACCGTCGCAAAATACCTGAACTTCGATATGTCTGACACCGAGGGTCGCACTGTCGGTTGATTTCGAACCGGAGCCACATGCCCCGGTTTACAGTCTCGATCAATCAAGCTGCCGGAACACCCTTCGGTCCACCCGTGATTGTAATGCTGCTCCGAAATGGCCTTCGGATCTAATTGGTGTTTTAACGGGCGCAGACGGATTGTTGTTCCTGCCCTGGTGTGGCATCCGGTTTTGTCACCGTATGTTGGCCCTCGCAGGCGATCTTTTTGGACCCGACGGAGCCCGGTTAAAGAATCGTCCACAAGCGATATTACCCCGTTCAACCTGCGCCCGAAGGTTTCCAATTGGAGATCAGTGTAGCAAGCGGTGCCGTACTGTTGCAAAATTGCTGGACTGTCAGTGACTATGTCCTTTCTGTCTTTGCAGGTGATTTTCCAGCGCAGCCTGCCTCAGGTTTCCTTCTTCGCGCGACGACACTGTAAATATTGGGTGTTTCAAGCCGTTTGAGATTGGGTCCAGGTCAAAACCCGGTTGTTCCAACAACACGACGTGTCCCGCACGCCCCAGTTGATTCCTGCCGCGTTCTATACAGTGTCTTCCAATTGAATTAACTTCGCATTAACCGGCGATTTGCCGCCGGTTCTGGGGATGTCTCTGCGAAGATGGGGCAAGGATGACGCTGCTTGGGATGCGATTTTAACCCCGGGCACTCTGGTGTTTGGCACCCACGCGGTGCTGTAGGAGGTAATATGGTTTGGTCCGCAATTACGAGGCTGTCGTGCCTGGGTCTTTTGGTTTCCGCGCTTTTGATGGGAAGCGTCAAAGAGGGTCTGGCGTTTGGCAACCCTTCGTTTCCGTCCCAGACCGTCGCAACACCTAACGGCGGGCAGATTTTCTTTTCCAATCTCCAAAGTACTGCGACAGCGTTCATGTCGTTGGGCGGCTCGGGTGAAGGCCCGGGAGGATCGTTCTATTTCAACAATGGTGTTTTGACTCAACCTGCTATTACGCCAGCAGGATTGGCCAATCTTGGATATATTGGCGCGACGATACTCAGCCAGAATGGAGCCGATTCCACTTACGCCGCTGATGGCTATCTTGGGGTCATGTTCACCGCGCGCGAAACCGTCGGAGGGCCACTATACCTTTATGAAATCGCGCTGTCGGGTGTCACGAATACCCAGATTATCAACACTCGGACTTTGGCAGACACGACGCAGCCGACGGCCTCAATTGGTGCGCTGACAACAATCGGGAACGGTACGTTCCAAGCGGTGATCACACTGAGTGAACCCAGCACAGATTTCACGGTGGGCGACTTGTCGGTCACCAATGCGTCCGCCACCCTGACTGGGTCCGGATCCAATTATGTCGCAACGCTGACTGCGCAAAGTAACGGTACAATTGAGCTGTTTATTCCCGCAGGCGTTTTTTCGGATGCCGCCGGGAACCTGAACCTTGCGTCCAACAGGGTCAGCACACAACAGGGTGTAACGGACACACAGCGACTGGTGCAGGCCTTTCAGAACGCCCGGGCCAACAGCCTCGTGACCAATCAGCCAGAGCTGACGCAGTTTCTTCAGCAATCAGGATCAGGTGCGCTGGACTCGTCGGTGACGCAGGGATCGGGGTATCTGAAATTTGCAAGTGATCCAACCCAACCGGTCTGGTTCAATCTGTCCGGGAACTGGAGCTCGCAAAACGATTACGACAGTTCTTATGCCTTGGCCGTGGTGGGGGCGCATGGCTGGGTGAACTCGAACCTTCTGATCGGCGCCATGCTGCAGATCGATTATGCCGAAACCGAAAACGGCCCGGCCAGCGTGGATGGCACAGGGTGGCTGGTCGGACCTTATGTCGTCGCCAAACTGCCCAACCAGCCAGTGTTTTTCGAAGGGCGTGTTCTGTACGGTCAGGCTGATAACGACATTTCTCCACTGGGCACCTATACCGACAGTTTCGATAGTGAACGCTGGCTGATCCAGTCGCGCGTAACCGGAGAGTTCAAGCGCGGTGACCTGACGCTTATGCCGTTGCTGGATGTTAGCTATGCCAGCGACGATCAGGAGGCTTATACCGATAGTCTGGGCAACCTGATCCCACACCAGGATTTCAGCCTGACCACTGCACGGCTGGGTATGGATTTCAGTCACCCAATCCAGGTGTCGCGCGGTCAGATGATGCTGACCGGTGGTCTGTCTGGTATTTGGAGCACAACATCCGGCACAGGCACTGTTCCTGGCTTGACACCCATTGGCGACACCGCCCGCGCCCGCGCTGATCTGGGTTTTGACTATCGGCTGGAAAACGACAGCCTTCTGGCTGCAAACCTGTTCTATGACGGTATCGGCGAAAGCGGTTTTGAAAACTACAGTGTCAGCCTGATCTGGCAAATGGCATTCTGAATCAGCCATGCGCCCCTTAGGGGGTCCTTTAGGTCTTTGCCTTATTTTGAAGCAAAATGTCGAGCGGTACGATCTCAAGCGCGCGTTGATGTGTCGCCTCCAGATGAACCTGCGGTGCACATCCTTCGTCATGAGCTTGCAAAAACCGGCTGGCGCATAAACACCAACTGTCGCCGGGGCGAAGGCCTGGAAAGTCGAATTCGGGTCGTGCCGTGCTCAGATCATTGCCGACATATTTTGAGAATGCCAGAAACTCGGCCGTCATCACGGCGCAGACGGTATGACTGCCCTGATCCTCGGGGCAGGTATTGCACGCGCCATCCCGGAAAAACCCTGTCAAAGGGTCGCGAGAGCACGGGGCCAGAACGCCACCCAGTACATTGATACTTTCTTGTTTCTGCATAATGGCATCTTACAGACTTTCCGCAATCTTGCGGAACATTTCGATGTTAAGATCATTCACGCCGGGTTCACGGAATAGCCTGTCTGCACCAGTGGACACAATCAGAACGCCCCTGGGCTGGTTGAAATAGATGTATTGCCCATAGACGCCACGGGCCAGAAACTCTCCTTCATGCGCGCCGCGGGGAATCCACCATTGATACCCGTACCCGATCTCTCCTTGTGCGGTCGGTGCGCTGGGTTGGGTGGCTTCGAAAATCCATTCGGCAGGAACCAGTTGTTTTCCATTCGCGATGCCGTCCTGCAGGATCATTTGTCCGAACCGGGCGAAATCGCGCGTAGTAAAGTTGAGGCCCCCCAAAACAAAAGCGACCCCTGCACCATCAGTGATGTAGTATCCGTCCCGCTCCAGCCCCAACGGTTGAAGGATCTTTTCCGTCAGAAGATCTGCCACGTTCCGCCTGGTCGCACCGCGTATCACCATGCCCAGAACATGGGTGTCGATCGACACGTATTGCCAGGTTTCACCCGGCGTCGCAAAGCTGTCTTGCAGCGAGGCTGCAAAATCGTCCAGCTCACCGCCCAGGGCAACCACACGCCCCATCCGGTTGATGTCGGAATTTGGGTCGAGATAATCTTCATCAAACGTCACGCCGCTTGCCATGTTCAGCACGTTGCGGATCGACGCGGTTTCATACGCGCTGCCTTTCAGTTTGGGCGCATATTTGACGACCGGGTCATCCAACGACCCGATTGCGCCCTCTTGCAGCAGGACACCGAAAAGCGCCGAAAGATAGCTTTTGGCGACCGACCAGGAAATCCTCCGGTCATCCGGCCCGGTGCCAAGATAATATTCCTCGAATCTGATCTTGCCGTTCTGCATGACCAGCAACGACGTGACCGATCGTTCATCGATCCAGCTGTCGGTTCCTTCCGGCAAGTCGAATCCTTCGCCATAAGGCAGGTCCCAGGTTGGCGCGTCTCCGCGCGGCAGGTTTACGGTCAGAAAAGCCTCATCCATATGCGAGAAATTGTGAACGATCTTCTCTTCCGAAAATAACGAGTTTACGGCCAATAGGCGCTGCAACTCTTCGCGCTTCCACAGCCCGACGGCAGTGGCGGCCAGAACCAGCGCCAGTACGATGCGCAGCACCCACTTCAATATGGATTTCATCGCATTGCCTCCCTAGTTGGCCGGTATTGGAACGCGGGAGGTTGCATTCTGCAACCTCTACGTAACGGAAAGAGGCCGGGGTGCTACCTGAATTTGTCCAAAAGCTTCTGCATGGCAGACCGGTCGTCGCCCGCGGCGTCGGGTGCGGCTGTTGAAGCTGCGTCGGCTTTTGGTGCGGCGGTCTTTGATGATCGCGGCGGGGCAGTGCGCAATGCAACTGCATTCATGAACTTGCCGCCCTCGTCCTGAGCCAGATAAGCAGCCCCGTCCGAAACACCCCGAAGAACGTCGTCCAGCCAGCTGGTTTCGGATTTCGCAAAATCACTGAGCACGTACCCCGAAACCATTTCCTTGCGGCCCGGATGTCCGATCCCAAGGCGTACACGGTCATAGGCCGCCCCGATATGCTCATGGATCGAGCGCAGACCGTTATGCCCGGCGTGCCCGCCCCCTGCCTTGACGCGCAACTTGCCCGGGGCAAGGTCCAATTCGTCATGAAATACAACAACGTCGGTGGATTCGAGCTTGTAAAACCGCATCGCCTCACCCACGGATTGACCCGATCGGTTCATGTAGGTTTGCGGTTTCAACAGCAGGACTTTCTCGGTGCCAAGCCGACCTTCCGAAATCTCGGCCTGAAACTTCGATTTCCAGGGACCAAACCCGTGATTTTCTGCGATCCGGTCCAGGGCCATGAACCCGATATTGTGCCGGTTCCGGGCATATTTCTGGCCCGGGTTTCCCAATCCAACAAACAGCTTCATGTTTCCGTTTTGCCTCTGTAGCTCCAAAGCCATTTCATGCCCGGAAATCGTCAGGAAATCCAGTCAGGCCCGATTATTGGACCCGCAAAAAAAAACGGGGCTCACCCGAGCCCCGCTTCAAAGTCGGAAACACTGTTCCAGACTTATTCTTCTTCTTTTCCGACAACTTCGACTTCATCGGCTGCAACTTCACCATCTTCATCGTCGTCGCTGGTGGACAGACCAGTCGGCGCCGAGATGTTGGCAATCACAAAATCACGGTCGATGGTTGGTTTGGTGCCCTCAGGCAGTTCAACCGACGAAATGGTCACAACGTCATTGATGTTCAGACCGGTCAGATCAACGGTGATCTTTTCAGGAATGTCACCGGCGGTGCACATCAGTTCGACTTCCGGGCGGACAACGGTCAGAACGCCACCCTTTTTGATGCCAGGGGCCGCACCTTCATTGATGAACTCAACGGGGATGAACAACGCGATCTTGGTGGTCCGGCGCAGGCGCATCAAGTCCAGATGGGTCGGCAGGTCTTTGACGACATCACGCTGAACGTCGCGGCAGATGACGCGGACGTCATCGTGGCCTTCAACTTTCAGGTTCCACAAGGTCGACTTGAACCGGCCCGCTTTCAGGCGCTTGAACAAGACGTTGAACGGGATCTGGATTGGCAACGGTTCTTTGTCGCCACCAAATACGATGCCCGGAACCATGCCGTCGCGGCGTGCTTGACGAGCGGCGCCCTTGCCTGTCCCCGTCCGTTCCAGAGCTACGAGATCAGGAATCTCACCAGCCATGATATATTCTCCAATGTTAGGGCGGGCATCCTCCAAGGCTGTATACCCGCGTGAAGCCGCGTCCTTAGCTTGATTCACCCGATTTGGAAAGAGGTATTTCTTGCCGTGCCGTTCGGCTGGGTTCTATCGCCTGTCCTGGAGTATTATCGGGTGGACGATTGAAGGATCCCCAGCTTCATCTGGCCAAAAATATCCCGGGGGAGGCGCCCGGAACGGGCGTCGGGGGCAGAGCCCCCTGATTGACCGGTTACGCTTGCCAGCGACCCCCGAAGTTTTCAGGTATCAGCAGATTGTGACGCCCCAACGCAGCCACATTTTTCTCACCACAAAGCGCCATTGTCGTATCAAGCTCCCTCTGGATCAGCTCAAGCGCCGTGGTGACACCTTTCTGACCCATGGCACCCAGACCATACACAAACGCGCGGCCAACATAGGTCCCTTTGGCCCCAAGCGCTAAGGCTTTGAGCACGTCTTGTCCGGATCGGATACCGCTGTCCAAATGCACCTCGATATCGCCCCCAACCGCATCCATGATCTCGGGCAGGACACGAATCGAGCTTAGCGCGCCGTCAAGCTGACGCCCACCATGGTTTGACACGACAATGGCATCGGCACCCAGCTTGGCGGCCATCCTTGCGTCATCCGCATCAAGGATGCCCTTAAGGATCACTTTCCCGCCCCATTGCTCCATCAGTTTTTCAACCTTCGACCAGTCGAGGCTGGGGTCAAACTGTTCTGCGGTCCAGGCCCCCAATGAAGACGCGTCCGAAATACCATGCACATGCCCCACGATATTGCCGAACTCGCGCCGCTGGGCCCGCAGCATTTCAATGCCCCAGGCCCATTTGGTCATCAGGTTGGCGATGGTTTTTGCGGTCAGTTTGGGCGGGGCCGACAGACCGTTTTTCAGGTCCTTGTGCCGTTGGCCCAGAATTTGCAGGTCGAGCGTGATTACCAGTGCGGAACATTTGGCGTCTTTTGCTCGCTGGATCAGGCGGTTGATGTAGTCCGTGTCCTTCATCGTATAAAGCTGGAACCAGAATGGTTTGTTGGTATATCCGGCCACATCTTCGATAGAGTTGATGGACATGGTGGACAGCGTAAAGGGCACACCAAATTCCTCGGCGGCTTTGGCGGCCTTCATCTCTCCGTCTGCATGTTGCATCCCCGTCAACCCGACCGGGGCAAGCGCAACAGGCATTGAAACGTCTTCGCCAATCATTTGCGAAGATGTCGACCGACCGGACATGTCGACCGCAACCCTTTGGCGAAGGCGTATTTTTTCAAAATCGGTCGTGTTTTCGCGAAAAGTCTGTTCTGTCCAGCTGCCGCTTTCGGCGTAGTCATAGAACATACGGGGCACGCGGCGTTCATATATGCGTTTGAGGTCTTCGATATTGGTGATCACAGGCATGAAAACAGGGCTCCGCGTACATTGGTTAGTTTTCTTTACCAATTCATTCCCAAGGCTGCAATGTCTTGGCGTCACAGTGAAGGGTCACAAAAAACCCGCCGCGGTATCCGCGACGGGTCATAACTCTCGTATGTTGGCTGCGAGATCAGGCGCTGTGCGCGCCATCCGAAAGAGATTTCACAAAGGTCAGCACGTCGGCCACAGGTTTACCAGCGCCGATCTGGCTGACGATCGCTGACCCGACCACCGCGCCATCCGACACCGAGGCAATATTGCGCGATTTCTCAGGCGTGTTGATCCCGAACCCCACGATTACCGGCAGATCGGTCGCGGCCTTGATGCGGGCAACCTCGGGGCCAACATCTGTTGCTTCTGCCTCGGCTGCGCCAGTGATCCCGGTGATCGAGACATAATAAACAAAGCCCGAAGTGTTTTGCAGAACACGTGGCAGGCGTTTGTCATCCGTGGTTGGGGTTGCCAGGCGAATAAAATTCAGACCCGCCGCTTGCGCGGGCAGGCAGAGTTCTGCGTCCTCCTCGGGGGGAAGGTCCACCACGATCAACCCGTCAATACCAGCTGCTTTTGCATCGGCCAGAAACGCATCGACACCCCGGCTGTAGATCGGGTTGTAATACCCCATCAGGACAATGGGGGTTGTATCGTCCGTTTCCCGAAAGGTTCGTGCCAGATCCAATGTGCTTTGCAAGGTCATGCCCTGCTCAAGCGCACGTTGGCCCGCGGCCTGAATTGTCGGGCCGTCGGCCATCGGGTCAGTAAAGGGCAGGCCCAGCTCGATAACATCCACGCCAGCACCAGGCAGGCCTTTGACCACTTCAAGCGAAGTGTCATAGTCGGGATCTCCGGCCATGACATAGGCGACAAAGGCTTTTTTACCTTCGGCTTTCAGGGCGGCGAACTTGGCGTCGATACGGGTCATCGGATGTCCTTGCACTCGGGTTTCGACCTGATGTGCAGAAACTTTGACCGAAAATCAATCCCGCCCAGACAGGAATGGATCAGAAGCCCAGATGATAGCGTACCAACAGGGCATTCACGCCTGGGTTCTCGTCATTGGTGCTGGCGTTGGATTTATGGGTCAGCGCGACAGACACGCTGTTGCCATTGTTCAGGTTATAGCCAAGTCCCAAAAGGCTGCGAATCTGAAAATCGCCCCCAAGATCATTCAGGTCGTTGCTGGCATTATAGTAGCCGGGCATTACACTGCCTTCCAAAAACCAGCGATCGCTTAGCGCATACTGCCCGATCAAACCCGCGCCGATATGCGTGTCACCATCTTCATCTACAGTTAGGGCCGCACCCCAACCGGCGCGAAACCGCGTGGCCTGATGAAATGGCGTGTGGTGGTATTCGATCGAGATCAGACCCTGATCTTCGGATGTGTCTTCAGAATAGTCCGCGTATCCGGCACCAAAAACAACGGTTTGAGCCTGGGCTGACGCGCAGGCCGTTGCCGCCAGAACGGTTGCAAGAAAAAGGTGTTTCATCAGTGTCCGCCAACAAATAGTGATCGTGCGCTATTAACTGGTAATCGTAGGAGTTGTTTTTCAATTTCGGCAAGAACACAATTTTCAAACGATTTTGTGATGTGGCGAAATGGACTCGGCAAAGGTGCCGCCAGCAATCCCTTGCGCATTCAGGCGGACCTGCATAGAAGCTGCGATCGTATTCTATGCAGGAGGCCGTGATGGGCTTTAAAATGGGAATCGTGGGTCTGCCGAATGTCGGCAAGTCGACCCTGTTCAATGCGCTGACCAAAACCGCTGCTGCGCAGGCCGCGAACTTCCCGTTCTGCACCATAGAGCCTAATGTCGGGGACGTTGCGGTTCCCGACGCCCGCCTCGACAGGCTGGCGGCGATTGCGTCCTCAAAACAGATTATCCCGACGCGGATGACTTTTGTGGATATCGCGGGTCTGGTGAAAGGCGCGTCAAAGGGCGAAGGGCTGGGCAACCAGTTTCTGGCGAATATTCGCGAAACGGATGCGATTGCACATGTGCTGCGCTGTTTCGAAGACGGCGACGTGACACATGTCGACGGGCGTGTTGATCCGGTTGCGGACGCTGAAACGATTGAAACCGAACTGATGCTGGCCGATTTGGAAAGCATCGAAAAGCGCCGGGCCAATCTGGTGCGCAAGCTGAAGGGCAACGACAAAGAGGCGCAACAGCAAGATCGCTTGTTGGCCGAGGCGCAGGCCATGCTGGAAAGCGGCAAACCCGCACGTCTGGTCGAAGTCAGCGACGAGGACGCCAAGGCGTGGAAGATGTTGCAACTGCTGACAACCAAACCGGTGCTTTACGTCTGCAACGTGTCCGAGGAAGAAGCCGCACAAGGCAACGAATACTCTGCCCGCGTGGCCGAATTGGCCGCCGCGCAGGGCAATGCCCATGTCATCATCAGTGCCAAGATCGAAGAAGAGATCAGCCTGCTGGATGAGGACGAAGCCCAGATGTTCCTTGAGGAGATGGGACTGGAAGAGCCCGGCCTCGACCGTCTGATCCGCGCAGGTTACGATCTGCTGAAGCTGGAAACCTATTTCACCGTCGGCCCGAAAGAGGCCCGCGCCTGGACCATCCGCACCGGCACCGCTGCACCGCAAGCAGCAGGTGTGATCCATGGCGATTTCGAAAAGGGTTTTATCCGCGCCGAGACTATCGCCTATGACGACTATGTCACCGCAAATGGCGAGCAGGGCGCGAAAGAGGCGGGAAAGATGCGGGCAGAGGGTAAGGGCTATATCGTCAAGGACGGCGATGTGATGCACTTTTTGTTTAATACCTGATCAATTGGGCTGTTCCTGTCGGGTTAGCGGGGTATCCTGCCTTATCCGCAGCATTGGAGCTTTCCTTGATCGAAATCCGCGACCTGCAACTGCTCAGCGCATTGGCGCGGCATCGGCATTTTGCCAAAGCAGCCGAGGAATGCGGGATTTCTCAGCCCGCGTTTTCGATGCGCATCCGCAATCTTGAGGACCGGTTAGGTGTCTCGATCGTCCGTCGCGCCAACCGCTTTCAAGGGCTGACCGAAGAGGGCGAGATGATCGTCCAGCGGGCGCGGCGTATTCTGGACGACACCAAGGCGCTGGAACAGCAGGTGCTGGCCGCCAAGGGTGAGATTACGGGCACACTGATCCTCGGCGTGATCCCGACCGCAATCGCCTTCACGGGACGGTTGGTCAAAAGGCTGCGTGACGCGCATCCTCGTATCGTCACACGCATTGAAACCATGTCTGCCACCGCAATTCAGCACCGGCTGGACGAAGGCAGCCTTGATGCCGGGGTGACTTATGGTGACAGCATCGGCACGGACTTCCGGCAGGTTCAACCTCTTTACGAGGAAACCTATGTGTTGTTGGTGCCCACGCATCTGACGGACCAGAGCGGCCCGATTCCGTGGGCGCAGGTCGCAGAATTTCCGCTCAGCCTTTTGGAGCCGCAGATGCAGAACCGGCGTATTCTGGACCGGGTGTTTGCCGAACAGGGGCTGCACCCCGATATCGTTGCCGAAACCAGCGGTTTCACGGCGTCGATGGTCATGGTGCGGGAGGGGCTGGCGGCGACGGTTGTTCCTCGGGTTCTGGTACGTGCGCTGGGCGATTTGAAGGGAACGAAAGTGTTGCCGCTGATCGAACCTGTTGTCAGCAAACCGATTTGTCTGGCGACCCTCAGCCGCGACCCCGAGTTGCCGACGGTCAAGGCTTTGCGGGATGTGGTGACCTCTTTGCGGTGATAAGGTGTCGTTATCGTGCGATTGCCAAAAGCGATTTGACGATATGTTTGCCTGATGAGAGACGGAACCTCAATCGGAGGGCATCATGGCACCATTAGATACCAAGCCATCAGGCACACCCAAGGGCGTCTGGAAGTCAGGTAAAGGCAAGGGGCGGCACACACCCAAAGGCCGTCAGTTCACGGATGAGGCGCAGGCTGAAATCACACGCCTGCTGGGCGATCGTCCGCGCCGCCGCGATCTGTTGATCGAATTCCTGCATTTGATTCAGGACGAACACGGTCATATCAGCGCCGACCATATCGCGGCATTGGCCGTCGAGATGCGGATCGGTCAGGCCGAGATCTACGAAACCGCGACTTTCTATGCCCATTTTGATGTGGTGAAAGAAGGTGAGACGCCACCTCCGGCGTTGACCATCCGGGTTTGTGATTCCCTCTCCTGCGAAATGGCTGGTGCCCAGCAGTTGCAGAAGGCGCTGGAAGATGGTTTGGACCCTGCCGAAGTTCGCGTTGTTCGCGCGCCCTGCATGGGGCGTTGCGATACCGCTCCGGTATTGGAGATTGGCCACAATCACATTGATCATGCGACCCCCGAAAAGGTGCAGTCGGCGATTGCAGCAGGGGACACCCATGCGCATCTGCCCGACTATGAGACCTTCACGGCCTATGAGGCAAACGGCGGCTACGCCAAGCTTAAAGAGCTGCGCGACGGCGGTGATTGGGAACAGGTGCAAGAAGACGTCCTGTCCTCGGGTCTGCGTGGTCTGGGCGGCGCTGGCTTCCCGTCGGGTAAGAAATGGGGCTTTGTTCGTATGAACGAAGGTCCGCGCTATCTGGCGGTAAACGGCGACGAGGGTGAGCCCGGCACGTTCAAAGACCGCTATTATCTGGAGCGCACGCCGCATGTCTTCCTCGAAGGTATGCTGATCGCCGCTTGGGCAGTCGAGGCCGAGACCTGCTTCATCTACATGCGCGACGAATACCCGGCAGTGCTGGAAATTCTGCGCCGTGAGATAGCGGCATTGGAAAATGCCGGTATCGTCGCAAAGGGTTACATCGACCTGCGCCGGGGGGCCGGTGCCTATATCTGCGGTGAAGAATCCGCGATGATCGAATCGATCGAGGGCAAGAAGGGCCTGCCGCGCCACCGTCCTCCGTTTGTGGCGCAGGTTGGGGTCTTTAACCGTCCGACCTTGGTGCACAATGTCGAGACGCTGTATTGGGTCTCAAAAATCTGCCGCGAAGGGCCGCAGGTTCTGAACTCTGTTGAAAAGAACGGTCGCAAGGGCCTGCGCAGTTATTCAGTCTCGGGGCGTGTGGCGAAGCCGGGCGTTTACCTGCTGCCCGCAGGTTCGACCATTCTTGATGTGATTGATGCCGCCGGCGGCATGGCTGATGGCCATGTGTTCAAGGCGTATCAACCGGGCGGGCCGTCGTCTGGCCTTCTCCCCTCGAGCATTGACGACGTCCCGCTCGACTTCGACACGCTTCAACCGCTTGGCACTTTCATCGGGTCTGCCGCCGTTGTGGTTCTGTCCGATCAGGACACCGCCCGCGATGCCGCGCTTAACATGCTGCGGTTCTTCGAGGATGAAAGCTGTGGCCAGTGCACCCCCTGCCGGGCAGGCTGCGAAAAGGCGGTCAAGCTGATGCAGGCCGACAAGTGGGACACCGATCTGTTGGAAGATTTGTGCCAGGTCATGAGCGATGCCTCGATCTGCGGTCTGGGGCAGGCGGCCCCGAATCCGATCCGCCTGGTCATGAAACATTTCGCTGACGAAATCTGAGGGAGACAGAGCCATGCTTGACGCAAGCCCAACCAAGACCGTCACCTTCAACCTGAACGGCGATGACGTCACCGTGCCCGCGGGCACCACGATCTGGGAAGCGGCTAATGGCCGGGGCCTGGTGATCCCGCATCTGTGCCACAAGCCTGCACCGGGATACCGCCCCGATGGCAACTGCCGCGCCTGCATGGTCGAGGTGGAGGGCGAGCGCACGCTGGTCGCCTCGTGCATCCGCCCGGCGGCCGATGGGATGGTGGTCAAGACCGACACCGACCGCGCCGAAAAATCGCGCGCCATGGTCATGGAACTACTGGTGGCCGATCAGCCCGAGCAGCCGCATGACGTATCCAGCCATTTCTGGGATATGGCCAAGCTGAACGATGTCAGCGACAGCCGTTTTCCTGCGAAAGAGGCCGAGAAAATCCCGCTTCTGGATGACAGCCATGTGGCGATGCGTGTCAATCTGGATGCGTGTATCAACTGCAACCTTTGTGTTCGGGCCTGCCGCGAAGTGCAGGTGAATGACGTGATTGGCATGGCTGGTCGCGGTCATACCGCGCAGGTGGTGTTCGACCAGAATGACCCGATGGGTACCTCCTCCTGTGTTGCTTGCGGTGAATGTGTTCAGGCCTGCCCCACCGGTGCGCTGATGCCTGCCACCGTGCTGGACGATCAGCAGCAGGGGGACAGCAAGGATTACGATAGCGAAACCGAAAGCGTTTGCCCCTTCTGCGGTGTGGGCTGCAAGGTGTCGCTGAAGGTCAAGGACGGCAAGGTGAAGTATGTCGAGGGCATCAACGGCCCCGCAAACGAAGGTCGTTTGTGTGTCAAAGGTCGCTTTGGCTTTGACTACATCCACCACCCGCACCGCCTGACCAAACCTTTGATCCGGCGCGAGGATGCGCCTGCCAAGGGGCTGAACGTTGATCCGGGTAACCTGTCGACCCATTTCCGCGAGGCGACCTGGGAAGAGGCGATGGACTTGGCCGCGACCAAGCTGATGGCCCTGCGTGCCGAAGACCCACGTTCGGTTGCGGGCTTTGGTTCGGCCAAGTGCACCAACGAAGAGGCGTACCTGTTCCAGAAGTTCATCCGTCAGGGCTTCAAGCACAACAACGTCGATCACTGCACCCGTTTGTGCCACGCCTCATCCGTTGCGGCGCTGATCGAGAATGTGGGTTCGGGCGCGGTGACGGCGACCTTTAACGAGATCGAGAACGCCGATGTGGCGATCATCATCGGTTCGAACCCGATCGAGAACCACCCTGTCGCGGCGACCTATTTCAAGCAGTTCGCCAAGCGTGGCGGCAAGCTGATCGTGATGGACCCCCGCGGCGTTGGTATGCGCAAGTTCGCCGACGAAATGCTGCAGTTCCGCCCCGGCGCGGATGTCTCGATGCTGAACGCGATCATGAACGTGATCGTCGAGGAAGAGCTGTATGACAGCCAGTACATCCATCGCTGGACCGAGAACTGGGAGGCCGAGAAAGAGCACCTGCGCGCCTTCACGCCCGAAGCGATGGCCCCGATCTGTGGTATTGAACCGGATCAACTGCGCCGGGTCGCCCGCACCTTTGCGCAGGCCAAAGCGGGCCTGATCTTCTGGGGCATGGGCGTCAGCCAACATATTCACGGCACCGACAACTCACGCTGCCTGATTTCGCTGGCTCTGATGACGGGCAATGTCGGTAAACCCGGCGCTGGGCTGCACCCGCTGCGGGGGCAAAACAACGTGCAGGGCGCATCGGATGCGGGCCTGATCCCGATGTTCCTGCCGGACTATCAGTCGGTGACTGACGACGGCGTTCGCGCCAGGTTCAATGATGTCTGGCATTCGGATGACTTCTCGAACGAGAAGGGTCTGACGGTGACCGAAATCATCGATCAGGCCTATGCGGGCAATATCAAGGGCATGTATATTCAGGGTGAAAACCCGGCCATGTCCGACCCGGATGTGAACCACGCCCGCGCGGCGCTGGCCAAACTGGATCTGATGATCGTGCAGGACATCTTCCTGACCGAGACGGCGAACTATGCCGATATCATCCTGCCTGCCTCGGCGCTCTATGAAAAGAACGGTACGGTGTCGAACACCAACCGTCAGGTACAGCGTGTACGGCCTGCCGTTACCCCCCCGGGAGAAGCGCGCGAAGATTGGAAGATCACGGTCGAGCTGGCACAGCGCATCGGGCTGAACTGGGATTACACCGATGTCTCTCAGGTCTTTGCCGAGATGAAACTGACCATGGCATCGCTTGACAACATCACGTGGGAGCGTCTGGAGACCGAGACGATTACCTACCCGTCGCTCAGCGAAACCGACCCGGGTCAGGCCATCGTGTTCGGGGATGGTTTCCCCCGCTCGGGCGGTAAGGCGAAGTTCACCCCCGCCAGCGTCATTCCGCCGGATGAGGCCCCGGACGAGGAATACCCGATGATCGCCACCACTGGCCGTCAGCTGGAACATTGGCACACTGGCTCAATGACCCGCCGGTCCAACGTTCTTGACGCGGTGGAGCCCGAGGCGAATTGTTCGATGAATCCACGTACGCTCAAGCTGATGGGAATCGAACCGGGCGACATGATCCGCCTGACCACACGCCGTGGTTCGATTGAGATCATGGTCCGCGCGGACCGGGCGATTGCCGAGGATATGGTGTTCATCCCGTTTGCCTATGTTGAGGCAGCGGCGAACATCCTGACCAATTCGGCCATCGATCCTTATGGCAAAATCCCCGAGTTCAAATTCTCGGCCATTCGCGTCGAAAAGATCGAAAGCGCAGTTGCGGCTGAGTAAGATCAACACATATCAAGCAAAGAAGGCGGCCAGACAGGTCGCCTTTTTCTTTTCTTGACAGACGCTTGTGCTCGACCAACCTTGTCCGGGAATATGGTGGAGGAATTTTTTATGGCACGTCGTTTCGTCGATCTGTCCGTTCCGTTGGAAACCGGGATCGTGTCTGACCCGCCAATCATGTTGCCGCAAATCGAATATCTGACCCATGACCAGACGGCAGAACAGGTCATGTCTTTCTTTCCGGGCCTGGAACGGCAAGACTTGCCGAACGGTGAAGGATGGGCAATCGAACGGTTGCAGATCGCGACCCACAACGGCACGCATCTGGATGCGCCGTATCACCATCATTCCACGATGAACAAAGGTGAACGGGCGATAACCATCGACGAAGTGCCGTTGGAATGGTGCATGAACCCTGGCGTCAAGCTGGACTTTCGGCACTTCGAGGATGGGTATGTCGTTACCGCGGCAGATGTCGAAGCCGAATTGAAGCGCATCGGCCACAAGCTTTGCCCCTTGGATATCGTCGTAGTCAACACTGCGGCAGGGACACGTTATGGCGCGCCGGACTATCTAGTCAAAGGATGTGGAATGGGGCGCGAGGCGACGCTTTTTCTGACTGAACGTGGCGTGCGTGTCACCGGCACCGACGCCTGGAGCTGGGATGCCCCGTTTCCGCTCACCGCTCAGGAATACGCTGAGACCCGAGATCCATCTATTATCTGGGAAGGACACCGCGCGTCGATGGATATCGGGTATTGCCACTTGGAAAAGCTGACCAATCTGGAAAATTTGCCGCCCACCGGGTTCGAGATTTCCTGTTTCCCTTTCAAGATAAAAGGGGCCTCTGCCGGATTTGTCCGGGCCGTGGCTATATTTGACGAGGAAAACGCACAGTAAAGGGGGCCAGATGCAGCCGACTTCGACACCTCCTGGCGGGCATGATGGCCCGTATGCCGCGCCGGTGGAAATTCGCGGCTTTGAAGTACGGCCCGAATGGATCGACTACAACGGCCATATGAATGTCGGGTTTTACGGTGTCGCCTTTGACATGGCGTTGGAAAAGCTGATGGTTGACCATCTCGGGTTGGGCGAGGTGCAGGTCAAGGCGTTGGGGCAGGGGCCTTACATCCTGCAGTCTCATCTGCATTTCGTGCAGGAGGTCAAAGACAGTTCATCGTTTTATTTCAGGTTCCGTATGCTGGATGCTGACAGCAAGAGAGGACATTATTTCGCCGAGATGCTTTTGGCAGAAACTGACGAGATTTGTGCGACGCAAGAGGCGCTTTTTATGAATGTCAGCCACAGCACCGGGCGATCCACACCCTACCCGGATTGGGCAGCGGCGCGTCTTGCGCAAATGGTGGAGGATCACAAGTCTCTGGAACCGGCTTCGCAGATCGGCCAACCGATAGGAATTCGCCGGAAATAGTTTGCTGGGGTCGGACGCGATCCTAATAGTCCTTTGAAAAGAACACTCCGATGCCCGTTTCGCCACGACCGTCAACCGTGCCCTTGACCGAGAAATTGTCGGTTACATCAAGGTTCAGGTTCACCTCGGTATTGCCTTCGGTATTGACAGTGAAGTCGGTGTAGAGGTTTTCACCCAAATAGGCCCCGGCACCCAGTCGGCCCGCGCCACCCTCTGACGCACCAACATCAATCGTATCAACACCGGTAGAGTCGCGTAATCCCTTGGTCGCGTCCCCGCCAGCACCGCTGAGTTGCGCCAGCGATGCGGCCATCTGCGCAATCAGGAACGGTGAGATTTCCGAGAACCTGTTCCCAAAGAGCAGCATCGCCAGCGCCTCTTCAGCCGGACGCTCGGGATCGGAAAACACGTTAACCTCGGGTGAATCCAGTGGCCCTGCGATTTCGATGGTCGCGGTGCCGTCCGAGGTGCTGGCAGAGGATTCAAACTCGATATAAGGCGTCAAGTCACCCTGTAGGGTCACGATGCCTTTGGTCAGGGCCAGCCTACGGCCCAGAATATCGAAATTACCGCGGATCAATTCAATCTGACCTGACGGGACCACCGAGGTCGTCGTACCACCAATGGAGATCCGGCCGCCCAATTCGGCATTTACACCGCGCCCTCTGACGAACACAGCTTTGGGTGCCAGCAAGTTGACGTCCAGTGCTATTCTGGACGTGCGTTGCCCCTTGTCTTCGGTGGCTACCAGACCTGCGCGCTCACGCGTGATGAAACTGGCTCCGCTTTCGTTGACATGCTGTATCTCAGGGATTGGTGCGGCACCTACAGCCCCCGAAGCCGCAGCGAGGTTGATATTGGTCTCACCAAAGGTGATCTGCCCGGCCAGCGAACTGTTCCCGGCTAGGGCGCCGGTCATCGCAATCTGACCGTTCAAAGTCGTCTCGTATAAGAGCCGATCGGTCAGGACGAGGCTGTTGATTGTTGTCGCGATCTGCGCGTTGAACGGGGGCGTCAGATCGACAGGTCCATTGACGGTAAAGCCACCACCGGCCCGCACACCACCCTTCAGCGAGATGGTTGCACGGCTTTGCGCCAGATCCACCTGTCCGTTGATCCCGGTGATGGTCTGGCCTGCACCGGGAAGTGCAAGGGATGTTCCCGAAGTGGTAATCGACCCGCTTAGGGACGCCAGATCAGCCGGGCCCTTGAGGGCCAGATCAAAACGTGCGGACCCTTCAATCTTGTTAGGCGTGATGAAGACGTTTGCTATCCCCAGGTTTACGCCACCCTTCGCTGAAATATCTGCATTGCTGCTGGTTTCATCAAAGGTGCCTGCAACCGTGCTGACGATGTCCGCGGGACCTTGCGCCTTGGCGTCGATGGTCCAAACGCCACTGTCCCGCTTTGCATTGCCCGCAGCGGTAAGGGTGCCGGGAAACTCTGGCACAAACCTTTCGATGCGGTTGAACTTGGCATCAAAGTCCAGATCGGCGGATCCATTTGTGTCCACCGTACCGGCCACTTTGGCATAGGAACTCTCTGGCCCCAGCAGATGAGCTGACCCTTCCAGCCCGGATTGTGTCGGAGCGACGTTGCCGTCCAGCTTCAGAGGCCCGGAGAGTGTTTTCGACAGCCGCCCCAAATCATCCAGCGCAGCGGTAAAGGTCAGTCCGCCAGCATCGCGGTCCAGTTTGCCGGATGCATCCGCAGAAAGGGCGGTGCCGATCAGCTGGAATGTGCGAATATTCAGACCGGCCTCGTCATTCACCGCATCCACCGTCAGGTTCGTTCGCCCCTGGATCAGGTTGTCAACCGCATTGATGCCGGATTTGATGTCATCAGCAGCCAAGTTGCCTTTGACGTCAAATGCCTTGCTGCCAACCGTACCTTTGCCTGCAACGTCCGCGATGATCGAACCTGCAAGATCTCTCCCGGCAAGAGTTGAAAAGGGTGACAGGTCCGGGATGTTCAGACTGACCTGCCCGTCCACGGCCAAAGCATCCGTCGGATCGTCAATTGTTGCTGCGGCGCTTGCCACAAGGGCTGAACCTTTGATCACCGCGTCGCGGATTTCAATCTGCTTCTGGCTCAGCGCGCCGTCGAACGTGATCTCGGTCCGGCCGACCAGCAGCGGGTCAATCTCGGGCATGCCCGTTTTGACATCCCGGCTCATCACGCTGGCGGTGCCATCAAATTCGAGCGTCTGAACAGTGCCTTTGCCGTCCAGTTTCGCCTGTACCGCACCGCCAAGCTCACGTTTGGCGAGGCCCGAGAACACGGAAAGGTCCTGCGCGTTGACTGTTGCTTGCCCATCAATCGTCACGTTGCCGTCAGGGGTGGTAACCGTGCCATCCGCCTGCGCGCGCAGAGTGTCGCCGATCAGCGTAAAATCCCGGATCGTTACGCCATCCGCTCCGCGTTTGGCGTCCAGCGTGATTGTTGTGTTGCCCCTTATCACCGGGTCAATGTCGTCGCGCCCTGTGGAAAGATCGCGCCCTTCGACCTCAAGCTTGCCATCGAAACTGCCTTCAAGCGGAGAGCCCTGACCCGAGAGCCGGGCAGAGGCCTGACCGCCCAGTTCCAGCTGCGCCAGACCCGAAAACCGCGACAGATCGGTCGCCTGCAACGTCGCAGCACCATTGACGGCCAAACCACTGGACAAGCCGCTGATCTCGGCATCAACGCCCAGTTCATAGTCCGAGCCGACCATCTCGACCCCTGACAGGTTCAGGGTCTGATCCCTGCCATATTGGAACGTACCGTCCAGCGTAATGCGGTCGCCAACGGCGGTGTTCAGGGCGTCGTCAGCCAGGTCGATACCGTCCAAAGCAGCCTGCAAATCACCGTCGATCCGCAAAACGTCACCCTGTTCCAAGGTCCCTTGCGCCGTAATCTGCGCGCGTTGCAGGTTCAGGGTGTCGGATCTTACGGCGTTTGCGGTCAGGCTCAGGTCCCAGAGGTTGCCGTTTTTCTCATCAAACAACGCAGAAACCTGAGCAGCCTCGATCGATGTGTCGCCACCTGACAACGGAAGGACGACGCTTTGCCCCTCTCGCGGCGTAATGCGTCCTTGCAGGGCCGCCAGTTGCAGCCGACCGCCCGGCGCCAGTTGCAACGCCCCTTTCAGGTTCAGTGCCTGAGAACTGAGTTCCAGATCACTGATATCCAACGCTCCTTCAGGCAGGGTTCGCCCATCCACGATCAACCGCGTTTTGGGGCCGAAAAATGTATCCATATTCTCGGCGACAAAGGGCGTCAGGTCACCGCCCAGATCTGCCGTAAAGGCGATGCCCTCCTCCGCGCTAGCCGCGGCTGTTGGGGCAGAACGCAACCGAACCTGCCCGGTCACCCGTGGCTGCCCATCACTGCTCAGGCCAATATCGGCCGTAAAATCCGTCACCGGCCCGGACCCTTTCGCGGACAATCCGATCGGAGGGCTGTCCGGCATTTTTAGCGCGGTCGAGATCAGACCCCCCGCAGCTTCGGTGACCTGAAGGTCAAGATCGATCTGGCTGTCAGTGTTCCTAAAACCCGCAGCCAAAGAGATTTCATCACCGGCCCGATCCAGTCGGGTGATGTCCAGTTTGGTGTCCAGCGTGCCGTCGGCCAGCGACAGGTTGCCATTGACGGCCAGTTCCGCCGCAACGCCGATCAAAGGTTTGCCCAATGCCAGCTCGCCAATACGGATTTCGCCGATTTCGATGGCCACAGGCAGTTCAGGCAGTTGAAAAGCCTGGGTCTCGGCAGAAGGGGACGGCGTGTCCTTGGTCGTGGTGCCCGGCGCACGGGCCACGTCGATTTCCTGTGCGGTCAGCGCGTTGACCGAAAACCGCCCGCGGATCAGCGCCAACCGGTTCCAATCCAGTTCCGCTCCCCGAATGGTCAGCCAGACCCCTTCATCATCGGCCACCGTGATCTCGGCAATGGTGGCGCGTGAACTCAGCGCGCCTTGCAGGCCTTTGACGGTGACATTCTGATCGTCGCCCGACAGCGTGTCCTGTAGGAACCGCTCGATCATGCTGCCGCCTTCGTCCTCCTGCGCGGGGCCGGCCACTGGCACAAGCATCAGCGTGCCAATCAGCAGAGGGTATGAAAGGTGCCGTCTCAAAACGCTTGCCCGATCCCGATATAGAATTGCAAACCGTCTCCGGTGGGGCCGCTTACCGGGAAGGCCAGGTCAAACCGCAGGGGTCCGAAGCCGCCCAAATCATATCTTACGCCGATACCGGCACCTGCATGATCTTCCGCGCCACTTCCAATAAAGGAAGAGGTATCGACGACACCGTAGTCGTAAAACCCAACCAGCGACAGAGAATCTGTCACCTTGCCCCGGATCTCGCCGGAAAGTCCAAGAAAGGACTTGCCGCCTGCGACACCGGTCCCGACAGGGATGCCAAGGCTTTCATAGGGTTGCCCGCGCACGGTTCCCGCACCACCGGAAAAAAACAGAAAGTCGGGTGTGACACCATCTGCTGGTGGACCAATGATTGATCCAATTTGCGCCCGCCCCGCCAGCACTATCCTTCCACCCGTGCCAAGGCTGGTATAGGCCCGACCGTCGAAGAACATGCGAATGCCAGTGTCTGTGCCAGAAAAACCGACAAACGGCATTATCTGAGAATCCAGATAGAAACCGCGTGTGGCACTAACTTTGCTGTCTCGCTCATCCCATTCCGAGCGGAAGGGCAGGATAAAGTATCTGAACTTGCGGCCACTTCCATAGGCGTCGTCAGCATCTGACCACTGTAACCCAGCCGAGGCTTCGGCATAGAGCGTGTCCGAGAATGTGCGGCGCGCACCATATGCCACAGACGCAACCGAGACATTGTAGTTTTCGGTGTTGCGGCGCTCCAGCAACGCGTTCCAGAAAGTATTGTCGTCCGGACCCAGACGATCGGGCTGATCCAGGCGCAATCCGATCCGCCCATCAAGATCTTCGGAACCACCGATATTTCGTATCGCGGCCTCGAACCGCAGGCGTTCCGCGCGTTTGAACATGTTTCGATGTGTCCAGGTCGCGGTCACGTCGAGGCCGTCGCGCGAGGCCAGCTCGAGCCCAAAGGTCAGCTGACGCTTTGGCAAGTCTTCGAATGTGGCGTCGAAATCCAGTGTCCCGTCGGGGTTTGCTGTCTCATGTTCCTGCAAAGAGACGACGTTGAACGTGCCGGTGCGGCGCAAACGCGTTCCAACCTTCTGGATTTTTTCTGGTGAGTAAACTTCCCCGCTTGGGAAACCGGCGATTTTTTCGATGGACCGGTGGCGCACATCCGTCTCGCCCTTAATGAACATTCTGCCAAACGTCAACCTGCGCCCCGGGTCCAGATCAATCTGCGCATCCAGACGGGCCTGCGCGTGGCGGGCGATAATGGTCTGATCCTCAATTTTCGCTTTTGCATGGCCCGCATTCCGCCACCCCTGCACACCGTCCGAGCCTGCTTTTTGAATGGCTCCGGTCGTTGCCAGTTTGCCGGGGGCGAAACCTTCGGGCAGCACGGTGCCAGACGCCAGCGGCTGAACAATGGCCGTGCCAAATTTGAAGCTTGGTCCGGTTTCAACGGTAATTGCGGCCCTGTTGATCTGTGCTGGCACTGTCAAAGAGCTCAACTCAGCGGCTTCCTGCCCGTCAAGCTTGATGCTGACAACCGGGCTGAAATACCCTTCATCATACAAGATCTGTACAAGCGTGCGGTAATCCGACAAGGCGGCAGACAGGATCTCAAGTGGCGTATCCAAGCCCCGCTCTTTCGCTGTTGTAACCGATGATGTCTTTTTCAGGCGTTCAACCAGTTCCTTCGAAGCGCCCGGCGCCGTCAGAGAGGTTTCCAGCGCCATCAGAGCAGTCGGGGTCAGTGAAATGACAATGGCACTCAGCCAGAACTTCAAACGGCCTTGCGGCGTGCGCCCTTGCATGAATTGCCCCAATTGTCCCAGTTCCAAATCTCAGCTACCGTGTCACGGACGGTCTTATAGTGTCAGGTTAGAACATCTGAATGCTATTGGGAAAAGGGATAAACGCGGGATCGGGTAATTTTGGTCAAATTGTCCCGGTTTGTGCCGACAAATCGTATTGCGCATCTAGATTGGCAGACTGGAATTGCCGCGTTGCAGGCGATAGTCAACCGTATGCAACAAATGTCCGGGCTGGCCTTTGGTCTTGGCCAGTGCAATTCACTAGGCAAACGGGCGGTTCTTCGGTATTCCCAGTATATTGTCAACGGGTATCAAAAAAACCGAAAAAATGTCCTATCTCGACAACATCCGAACCTTTGTCAGGGTTTACGATCTGGGCAGCATGTCTGCGGCCGGGCGGGATCTTAGGATTTCGCCAGCGGTGACATCGGCGCGAATATCGCAGCTTGAGGACCATCTGGGTGTACGTCTGTTCCAGCGCACCACACGCAACCTGTCCCCGACAGAGCAGGGAAAGGCATTCTATCCCGGTGCGGTGGCGGTTCTGGATGCGGTGGACGAGGCCGAGGCTCAGGTCACGCATCTGACCGAGGCACCGCGCGGATCGTTGTTCGTGGCGTCTCCACTGGGGGTGGGGCGACGTTTGCTTGCTCCGCATGTGCCCGAGTTTCTTGCGGAATACCCCGAGATTGATGTCCGCTTGCGCCTGACGGATCGCTCGGTTGACCTGACCACGGAAGGTCTGGATCTGGCGTTTTTCATTGGCCAGCCCGAGGACAGCACGTTGCGTATTCGCAAGATTGCCGACTGCCAGCGTGCGCTATGTGCTGCGCCGGATTATGTGGCGCGGCGCGGTATGCCTAAGACCGGGGCTGACCTGATTGCCGACAAGCATGAATGCCTGAATCTGCGCTTTCCGGGGGCGACCGAGTTTCAGTGGATGCTGATAACGCCCGATGGTCCGAAACGTTTTGCCGTGTCCGGGCGGTTTGAATGTGATGATGGGGATGTTTTGACGGATTGGGCGTTGTCCGGTCAAGGCATTGCAATGAAGCCGGTTTTCGAGGTGGCCGAGCATCTGAAATCCGGCCGCCTCGTACCGGTTGCGACGGAAACTCCGCCTGTTTCAGTTCAGATGGCCTGCCTATACACGCATCGGCGCCATCAGGATCCAAAGGCACGCCTGTTCATGGATTTCATGATTGAACGGATCAGTAAGGTGGTCCGTGTTACAGAATACCCTGTCGCGGGGCCTAAACCATAGGCTCCGACCCGACGCTGAGTACGAAGGTAAGTCCGGTCACGGCGCGGCCATCAGGCGGGCCACGTCCAGCATGCGGGCCGAAAAGCCCCATTCGTTGTCGTACCAGCCGAAAACGCGCACCTGATTTTCACCGACCATGCGGGTTTCCGGCCCGGCGATGACCAGCGATTCCGGGCGCGCCCGCAAATCGGACGAGACCAGCGGCATATCTGTCCAACCCAAAACCGGTGACTCGACAACAGCCTGACGCAAAGCATGATTAAAATCCTCGGCCCTCATGCCGCGTTCCAACGTGACCACGAGGTCGACCGCCGAAACGCTGGCTGTCGGGACGCGAACTGCGGCGCCCGAGATGCGCCCGGCCAGATGTGGAAGGACCACGTCGATCAGGTGTGTGGCGCTGGACGTTGTCGGAACCATGGACAGCGCACCGGCCCGCGACCGGGCAAGGTCGCCGCGCGGGGCGTCAACCATGGGCTGGCTGTTGGTATAGCAATGGATAGTTGTCATATGGCCTGACAAAACACCGCCAATGTGGTCCAGCACTTTGACCAGTGGTGCCAGCCCATTTGTTGTGCAGGAGGCGTTCGATACGATCCGGGCGCTGCCCAACTGATCTTCGTTCGCCCCCAAAACGACGGTTAAGTCGGCCGCAGGTGAAGGGCCCGAGATCAGGACCTTGCTGGCGCCCGCAGATAACCCGCGACGCGCCACGTCGGATGTGCGCGCGACCCCAGTACAATCCAGCATTACGTCTACGCCAGACAAGTCAACGCGTGTCAGATCGGCACTGTGGGTCATAGGAACAGAGCGTCCATCCACGATCAGCGTAGCATCGCCCTGTGACACATCGCCGGGATAGGGGCCGAAGGTGCTGTCGTATTTGAACAGGTAAGCACAGGTCTCCAGCGGCGCGATGTCATTGATCAGCACCAGCTCGATATCCGACCCTTCGGGCAGGGCCAGAACCTGCCGCAGGATCGTGCGGCCAATGCGGCCGAATCCGTTTATCGCGAGTTTCATGCGCAAGCTATGGCAGGGCGTCGGGTCGATCTCAATGCCTGATCAGCAACAGCTTACTTGCACCTGACCTGAGAAAAGAACTGACCCGATATATTCTGGTACATGCTGTTGAAGATCACCTTGCATCCCGTCGCTTGTTGAATGGCAGCAATTGCTTGCGTCGTGCGAAGGCGTGGGGGCGGGCCGAACGGGTTCAGGTTGTTGTTGTCGCGTGTGGCGCGATAAATGACCGGTTCGTCTGCGACCTGTGTCACAGCCCAGTTGCGGCTCATGACGAAGACGGATTTGGTCTCTTCCCCCGCAATGGCGGGTGCGGTGTGCAGGATTGCAGAGGTAGAGAGTGTGGCAACGGCTATCAGGGCAAGGCGCAGTTTCATGGACAAATCTCCAATGCTCAAAACAAGAAGTTACCTGGATTTCAGCAAATTCCGACCCTTGTGTGAAGCCCCGGGGCAAAAGATCACTGCGATTCCCAGCCAGCCCAGCGTTTAGCGGCGCGACAGGGACAGGGGCATATGCCGGTTGACGTCCTTGTAAAGCAGATACCTGAACCGGCCCGGCCCCCCTGCGTAACAGGCTTGCGGGCAAAAGGCGCGCAGCCACATGTAATCTCCGGCCTCAACTTCGACCCAGTCCTGATTGAGGCGATAAACCGCTTTCCCTTCCAGAACATAAAGCCCGTGTTCCATCACATGGGTTTCGGCGAAGGGAATGACCCCGCCTGGTTCGAAATTGACGATGTTCACATGCATGTCATGGCGCAGGTCCTGCGGGTCTGCGAACCGCGTGGTGGACCATCGGCCTTCGGTGCCCGGCATTTCGACAGGCGTCACATCGCGTTCGTTGGTGATGATCGGGTCTGGCGCGGACAACCCGGGAACGGACTCATAGGCTTTGCGGACCCAGTGGAACCGGGCTGCCGTCTGGCCAGTGTTCCGCAATGTCCAGTCGCTGCCGGCGGGGATATAGGCGTATCCGCCTGTCTCCAACACATGGTTTTCCGAGTTCAGCGTCAAAGTGACTGTTCCTTCGACGACAAAAAGCACTGCCTGTGCTTGCGCGTCTGTCTCTGGCTGATCGCTGCCGCCGCCGGGCTGCACTTCCATGATGTATTGCGAGAACGTTTCGGCAAATCCGCTGAGCGGGCGTGAAAGAACCCACAGGCGTGTTCCTTCCCAGAACGGCAGATAGCTGGTGACAATGTCGCGCATCGTACCTTTGGGAATGACCGCATACGCGTCTGTGAACATGGCGCGGTCGGTCAGCAACTGGTTCTGGCCGGGGTGGCCGCCGGTCGGGGCGAAGTAGGTCGGATGGGTCATTTGTGTGCCTCGGGATCGTTTGAATGGCACTATGGGCACAAAGGCGCGGCGCTATTAGGTCCTGACGCGCGATAGGTTTGTTCGGGATATTTTGAAGGTCGGTACCCCGGGGGCTTGGCCCTGCTGAAACAGAGGTATATCCTTGGTCACAAATGATTTCAGTTCTGTGAGGCCGCTATGAAAGCCCAGTTTTTACCCGTCATTGCCGCGTGTGGCGCCCTATTGATGACCGGTTCCGCCGACGCCAAGTCACTCTCCCGAATCATAGCTGAGATGGGGCTGTCCCCGGCAGACTTTGAAGTGGTCAGCGCAACCTCGAATGCGCTTTTGAACAATGGCACGCCCTCTGTAGGGCAGGAACGGTCCTGGCAAAACGACGAAACCGGCTCGAAAGGAACGGTCCGGGTGCAAAACGTTCAGGGCAACTGCGTCGGCCTTCAGCATGTCATCCAGCCTGAAGGCAGCGATCAAAGCCGCGAGATCAGGACTCGCCGGTGCAATGACGGTAACGGAAACTGGATCCTGACGCCCTGATCTCTGACTTGGTATCAGTACCCCAGGTCGCGACTGACTTCGTGCAACAGGGGATCGCCGGACCTGAGCCTATGGTAGTTCTCAGCCACATCCGACAGTGCGTCCCCCAGATACCAGCCCGAGACATGCGGTGTGATCGTCACAGAAGGGTGCCGCCACAAGGGGCTGTCTTTTGGCAGCGGTTCCTGTGACGTGACGTCCAACACGGCATGGCCCGGTGAGCCGTTATCCAGCGCCGCGATCAGCGCCGCCTCGTCAATCAGGTTTCCGCGTCCGGCGTTCAGCAACTGACTGCCCGGCTTCATCGCGGCCAGCGTCTGTGCGTCAAACAAACCCGCGGTTTGCGGCGTCGAAGGAAGGATGGCACAGACGTGATCACATTGCCCCAATAGCCGAGGCAGCGCGTCTTGCCCATGCAGGCAGGTGACACCATCGATGGACTTTGGTGAGCGGCTCCAGCCCATGACCTGAAACCCGACGGCACGTAACATGCGGGCAGTGCGGGCCCCTATATGGCCCAGACCCAGAACGCCCACAATCGTATCAGGTGTGAAGATAGGCGCGCGCGGCAACCATTCAGCGCGGCTCTGGGATGCCTCGTGATAGACCATGTGGCGCTGAGCGCGCAGAATATAGGCCAGAAACCATTCGGCAATGCCCTGCGCAGGCGCGTCTGGCTTCAAACGTGCCACTCGGATATGCGGAGGCAGGTCCGGATGGCCAACTATGGTCTCAACCCCGGCCCCCAGCTTCTGAACCAGTTTCAGGTTGGGCAACTTCTCCGGGTGATTGCTTTGCATGCTGACCACTGCAAGCATCGTAATGTCGTTGGGGTCGCCCAGCGTTCCGGGTGTGCGGATGTCTGCACCGGGCGCCAGGGCCTGCAATGTGGCGGCGATTTCCTCATCCCCAATCCAGTCCGACAACCCGGTTTCAATCAACAACGCCATATGCGACCCCACTTGGATGTGATGTGGTGACGTCCCGTCACAGCGGTGGACAGGATCAGGTCTGTTAAGCCATCCTCGTGCCTAAAAGTACAGCCCGGTTTCAAAACCCGAAAAGGACAGTTTCGTGAAGATACCACTCACCTCGCGCAAGGGAAACCACGTTACTTCGCAACCGGTTACCGGTATGAGTGAGCCGAGGAACACAACGCAGCGAATGACCAGAGGGGACTGATGGCAGGGCTCGACTTCACCGATCAGACCTATTTTCATCAGCGCGAGGATGGGGCGTTTGTCGGACATGATCCTGCACGCGGTCCATGGTCTGCCGATCATTGCCACGCAGGGCCGGTAAGCGGGTTGATAGTGCGGGCGGCGGAAACCGAGATTGGCCCCGAAAAGATGCTGACCCGCCTGACAGTTGACCTGTTGCGCCCTCTGCCCTTGGCCGGGTTGCGGGTTGCCGCAGAAACCACGCGCCATACCAAGACGCTGGCGACCACACGGGTTACGGTGCACGACCTGGATGACACACTCTGCGCCACGGCCACCACCATGCATCTGGCGCGACGCGATCTGGGCGCGGTGGCAAACGTCGAAATCAGTGCGCCACAGTTGGAAGACGCAGTAGAAGGTCCTTTTCCAATCGGCGAGATTCGTCATGATTTGAAGGGGTTTGCCCACTACAGTGACATCCTTTATCCCAAAGACGGCAAACAGGGGGCCGGACCCAAAACGGTCTGGATGCGCACCCCAAAGCTGTTGAGCGGCGAAGATCAGTCGCCCATTCAGGCACTGTGCCCGTTGGCGGATTGCGGCAATGGTATCTCGTGGAATGCTCCGACGTCGGAGATGGGGTTCATGAACACCGATCTGACCGTGAATATCCACCGCGAACCGGTTTCAGATTGGCTGGCGTCCAGTTCGGTTTCACATTGGCAACCTACGGGCATCGGCATGTCTCAGTCGGTGCTTTTTGATACGCAGGGTCCTGTAGGAACCGCCCTGCAAACACTGGTGCTGTTCCCGCCAGTCTGAAGGTCGGCCAGTTTCCGCATGCGTGTGTAAAGGCCGTTGTCACCGTGTCCCGTCAGACCTATCTTGCGCATATGCGCTGGCTCTTCACCTTCATGACCTGTTGCCTGCCGATCCCGGCACTATCCCACCCGCATGTCTTTATCGACACCGGGCTGGAATTCATCGTGGATGAGGCCGGTCACCTGACCCATATCCGGGTGACGTGGGCATATGACGAATTCTACTCTCTGCTTGTTCTGGAAGACATGAATCTGGATCAGGATGCTGACGGCATTCTGACGGAAAACGAAGAAAAACGTCTGAGAGGGTTCGATATGCAATGGGTCGAGGGGTACAACGGCGACCTCGTGCTCACCAAAGACGGCGCACTGGTGGCTCTGTCCAGTCCAATGGAGCCCAGTGCGACAACGGAAGACGGGCGGATTGTAACCACCCATTTGCGAGCGGTCGAAGGCGACGCAATACTTGCCACAGGGCTTTCCGCCAAGGCATTTGATGAGTCCTTCTATACGGCCTATGAGATAACGCGCCCTGTAACTGTGACAGGCCCAGCTTTATGCCAGATGGATCGTAACGAACCCGACATAGACGGGCAGCTTGCACAGATGCAGGCGTTTCTGTTGACACTGGACGCGGATTACGACCTCGAGGAAAACGATATTCCCTTGGTTGGTGAGAACTTTGCGACTGAGATACTTGTTTCATGTCCCGTTTCCTGATTGTTCCGGTCGCTCTGGCCTTTGGTTTGCTGCTTTGGTTCTGGGGCAGCGGTGGGTTTGACAGTCTGGCAGGTTGGGCTGCCGGAGAGCAGCGGGACTTTCAGAACCAGATCGCGCGGTCCCTGCGTGCCGCGCGCGCGGAACAGCCTCAGGCGGTGGCCACGCTTCTGACCGTCTGTTTCGCCTACGGGTTCTTTCATGCTGTGGGTCCGGGCCACGGGAAGGTTTTGATAGGGGGCTACGGTTTGGGTCGGCGTGTCGCCTTCTGGCGGTTGTCGGCGATCAGTGTATTGTCCAGCCTTGGTCAGGCGGTGACGGCGGTTGTGCTGGTCTACGCGGGGGTGCTGGTCTTTCAGATGTCCCGCGAAAGCCTAGTTGGGACGACCGAACAGGTGATGGCTCCGATCAGCTACGGAGCCATTGCGTTGATTGGGCTTTGGCTGGTTGTACGGGCTGTGCGCAATTTCGCACGACAGCAGAAAAAGCATGTCTCTAACGATCACACCCATCAGCACCATCATGATGAGGGAGCCTGTGCGGAGTGCGGTCATCGTCATGGTCCAACCGCGGACGAGGTCGCAAATGTGGGCACGTTGCGCGAAGCCCTGATCCTGATCGCAGGCATAGCAGCTCGGCCTTGTACCGGTGCCTTGTTTGTACTGATTCTGACGTGGCAAATGGGCATCGCCATGGTGGGGATCGCGGGTGCTTTTGCCATGGCGCTTGGCACGGCGACTGTGACTACGCTGGTCGGGTGGACGTCTTTTGGTCTGCGCGGCGGGCTGCTGGCTTCGGCTTCGGCCACGCGCTTTGCGTCGGTTCTGGCACCCTCCATCGAACTGGTGGCGGGGCTTGTCATTGCGGTGATTGCAGGCGGGTTGCTTCTGCGCGCGGTTTAGATCAGTCGAACACCGGTTCCGGGTATCCGACCCGCGCCAGATACAGCCCGTGCGGCGGACACACCGGCCCGCAGGCAGCGCGGTCGGCGGCTTTCAAAGCCTCACGCACATCTTCCGGGGTCCACGCTCCGGCGCCCACACGTTCCAGCGTTCCGACGAAACTGCGCACCTGATTGTGCAAAAACGACCGGGCGCGCACGTGGAAATGAACCTCGGGGGCGGAAAAGCCCTCGACCCATTCAACGCGCAGTTCATCAAGGGTTTTGACCGGGCTGGCCGCCTGACAGATCGACGACCGGAACGTAGTGAAATCATGACGACCCAGCAGCATGTTTGCGCCTTCCTGCATGGCGTCGACATTCAGCTGGTGGCTAATCTGCCAGACCTGTCCCCGGTCGTGGGTTGCGGGCGCTCGGCGCATCAGGATGCGGAACAGATATTGCCGTTCAACCGCTGAAAACCGCGCGTGCCAATCCTCGGTCACGGGGGCGGCCTTTACGATGGCCACTGGGAGAGGCTTGAGGTGATAGTTCAGCGCCTCAGACAGGCGGAACGGGTCCCATTCCTTTGCCAAGTCGCAATGGGCAACCTGTCCCAGGGCGTGAACGCCGGCGTCCGTGCGCCCCGCTGCAGCAATCGTATGCGTACCCGGTTGAATGCGGGACAGGGCCTGTTCGATGGCACCTTGCACCGACGGCTGATCCTTTTGCCGCTGCCATCCGGCAAAGGGTTCCCCCTGGTATTCGATTTTCAACGCGTATCTGGGCATGTGCCGCTGGTACAGCGCGGCGCAGGATCGGGCAAGGGGGCGAAAGCGCTGGTATGTGTCGCAACCGCTACCTATCTTGGGCAAAAGGAAAATTGCGGGGCGGCGGATTGGTCATCTCTTCACTGGCAGACAGTCTTGCACGTGGCGTCGAAAGTATCAGCGACAGCGTGTCCGAGACATTTTTCGAGCCGGTCATCCGTTTGGGTGTCACCGGGCTGGCACGATCCGGCAAAACAGTATTCATCACTTCGTTGGTTACCAATCTGCTGGATCGGGGCCGTATGACCGGGCTGGTTGCGCAGCAGGAGGGGCGAATCAATGCCGCCTTTCTGCAACCCCAACCGGATGACACTGTGCCCCGGTTTGATTATGAATCGCACCTGTCCGCCCTGACGGGACCGACACCGCACTGGCCAGACAGCACGCGCGCGGTATCTGAATTGCGCTTGTCCTTCAAAGCCCGTCCCGCCGGGCTGCTTGCCGGGCTGCAGGGGCCGCGCACGATCCATCTGGATATCGTCGATTATCCCGGTGAATGGCTGCTGGATCTGGCCTTGCTGGACAAATCTTACGCAGACTGGTCTCAGGAAACACTGGCACGGATTAAGACCCGCGCAGAGGCTGCCGCATATCTGGCGCTGGTCCAAGATACAGACCCGTCGGCAGGGCACGATGAACCTGCCGCACAAGCTTTGGCCGCGTCGTTCACCGCCTACCTCAACGCAGCGCGCGATGCCGGGTTTTACGACTGTACCCCCGGACGTTTCCTGTTGCCGGGTGATCTGGCGGGATCTCCGGTTCTGACCTTTGCACCGTTGGCAATCACTGGCCCGTCGCGGCGCAGGACCCTTCAGCGCGAGATGGAACGGCGGTTCGAAGCTTATAAATCTCAGGTCGTCAAACCATTCTTTCGGGATCACTTCTCGCGGATTGACCGGCAGGTGGTTCTGGTTGACGCGCTGGGCGCAATTCACAAGGGTCCTCAGGCCGTTGAAGATATGCGCCGCGCGATGGCGGATATCCTGTCGGCTTTTCGTCCGGGCCGGAACGCATGGCTGAGCCAGCTTTTGCTGGGTAAAAAGGTCGAACGCATCCTGTTTGCTGCGACAAAAGCGGACCACCTGCACCACACTCAGCATCCCCGCCTGACCGCGATTATCGAAGCTTTGACGCGCGAGGCACGCGATCGTGCGAATTTCGCCGGGGCCCGGACTGCGGCCCTGTCTCTGGCCTCGCTGCGTGCAACGACCGAAGAGATACGCAGCCATGACGGAACCGATCTGCCATGCGTGCGTGGCACTTTGTTGGACAGCGGCAAACAGGCTGCTTTTTATCCCGGAGAATTGCCCGAGGATCCGGCGCATCTGTTGGGTCCGGCGCGAAATGGGGCGGAGAGCTGGTTGAACGAAGATTATGGGTTCATGGCCTTTGCGCCTGCAAAACTAACCCTGAAACCTGGTGACGGCCCCCCGCATATTCGACTGGATCGTGCAGCGCAGTTTCTGATCGGAGACAGATTGTGATCACGACACTGCGCCCCGCACGCACCACAGATGCCGGTACAATCGGTACGATCCTGCACGATTTCGCTTTGGAAAACGACTGGATGCCCAAATTGCACAGCTGTGCTGAAACCATCGCCTTTTGCGGCCGGATGATTGATCAGGACTGGGTCACTGTGGCCGAGGCTGAGACAGGCGTGGTCGGGTTTCTGGCGCTGAATGGGGGTGAAATCCATTCACTTTATCTGGATGCACAAGCTCGGGGGCAGGGGATCGGCCAGCAATTGCTGGATCACGCGAAATCAAGCCAGCGGCGGCTGGGCTTGTACGCGTTTCAGGATAATTCCCGTGCCTGTCGGTTCTATGAGCGAAACGGCTTTGCCGAGGTGGCGCGCAGCGATGGGGCAGAAAACGATGAAAACCTGCCGGACATAAGGTTTGTCTGGCACAGCAGGGATACGACAAATGGCTAAAGGTCCGGTTTTGATCGATCTTGACGATGATGAACCCGCTGCTGATGTCGCGCAGGCAAAACCGGTGCCGGATACTGTGCCACCTCAGGGGCAGGCGATGCAAAGCGCGGCCCGGCTGGCGGCCAGCAAACCCTCATTCCTTGCGCGCTGGTTCTGGGGGCTTGCGCTTTCGGTGGTCGGGGCCGCCATATCGGTGGCCGCCTGGGATTTTGCAACCTCTCTGGTGACGCGGATGCCCGTTCTGGGTTGGATCGTTGCCGGATTGTTGGCTGCATTGGTTCTGGTGGTGGTGATCATCGCGCTACGCGAGCTCGCGGCTTTGGGGCGGTTGTCCCGTGTTGATGGGATGCGCCGTGCAGCGGATATTGCATTGGCTGATGAAGACCTGGCTCAGGCGCGTGCGGTCACACATCGCATCATTGCATTCTACAAAGGGCGCGAGGATACCCGCTGGGGTCGCGAGCGGTTGTCCGAGCGTATGGGGGAACAGTTCGATGCCGAGGCGCTTTTAAACCTTGCCGAGGATGAATTGTTGGCCCCGCTCGACGCCGCTGCCAGCCGTGAGGTTGAGGCCGCAGCACGGCAGGTTGCCACCGTGACCGCTTTGGTCCCTCTGGCACTGGCGGATGTTGTAACGGCTCTGGCCGCGTCCCTACGGATGATCCGCCGCGTCGCGGAAATCTACGGGGGGCGGGCTGGCACGCTGGGAAGCTGGCGTCTGACCCGTGCCGTCTTTGTGCATCTGGTCGCAACTGGGGCGGTGGCCGTTGGTGACGATCTGCTGGAACCTGTTCTGGGCGGGTCCGTTCTCAGCAAATTGTCCCGACGGTTCGGAGAAGGTCTGGTCAACGGTGCGCTCAGCGCCCGAGTGGGCGTGGCCGCGATGGAGGTCTGCCGCCCGCTGCCATTCTCAAAACGCCACAAACCTTCCACGCGAGGCATCATTAAACGCGCCTTGCAGGGTCTGTTCTCCAAGGGTTGATCCAGAGCAAAGCGTCAGACCACACCCTTCTGCACTCTGCCAGTGAGCAATAGGAGCAAACCATGACGGATCACGGTCACAGTCCGCAGGAAATTGCCGACCGGATCAACGCTCCGCCCGGGCGCGGTGTGTTACGCGACGTTGTGTATGGCGGCATTGATGGTTCCGTCACCACGTTTGCCATTGTCGCCGGTGTCGCGGGGGCGGGTCTCTCCCCGTTTGTTATCGTGGCACTTGGTTTGGCAAACGTTCTGGCGGACGGGTTTTCAATGGCTGCCGGGAATTACTCGGGCACCAAGGCCGAACTGGACAACATACGGCGCATTCGGGCGATCGAGGAACGCCACATCGCACTCTACCCCGACGGCGAGCGCGAGGAGGTCCGTGAAATTCTGTCGCAAAAAGGGTTGTCAGGGGAAATTCTGAACGAAGCCACCGCCGCGATCACGTCGAGCCACGAACATTGGGTCAACCTGATGATCGAGGGTGAATATGGGCTGGGCAGTGTCGACCCACATCCGATGAAAGCCGCGTTGGCCACGTTTTTCGCGTTCCTTGTGGCCGGGATGATCCCGCTGTTGCCGTTTTTGGCGTCGGTGGAGAACGCTTTTGAGATGTCGGTCTGGATGACGATGGGGGTCTTCTTTGCGATTGGTGCGTTCAAAAGCCGGTGGTCGTTGGCGCCCTGGTGGCGGTCAGGTATCGAAACGCTGTTGATCGGTGGTCTGGCGGCACTGATCGCGTATCTCGTCGGGTCTCTGTTCCATCCATAAATGTCGCAGCACGGTGGTCGCGACTGGTCAAAACTTCCCGGATAGGTAGAGTGGCGAAAAACAGGTGCAAAGGCCGATGGCAGATCACGAGCTTTCTGGAAAGAACGTATTGGTTCTGGGTGCTTATGGGTTCATCGGCACCGCCGTCACACGGGCATTGTCGGCCGCAGGTGCCACGGTTCAGGGCTTGGGGCGCAATCTTGCCCAAGGGGCAAAGGTCCTGCCGGGGGTTATGCTGAAACAGGGCGATATGCGCGATCTGTTGCACAAGGACGATTGGCAGGACCTGCTGGCCGACGTCGATGTCGTGGTGAATTGCGCAGGGGCTTTGCAGGATAACGCGCAGGACAACCTTGAAGCGGTGCACCATATGGCGGTCGCAGCCCTTGCAGGGGCCTGCGCGGCAGGTGGCATAAGCGTTGTTCAGATTTCGGCCATCGGGGCAGAGCCGGACGCCAGCACGCATTTCCTGCGCAGCAAGGCACGCGGAGATGCCGCTTTGCGCGCATCGGGCGTAACACTTTGGATCCTAAAGCCGGGGCTTGTTATCGGGCAAACGGATTATGGGGGAACGGCGTTGCTTCGAATGCTGGCGTCTGTTCCTTTTGTTCAACCGCTGGCTTACCCCGATACACCTGTTCAATGCATGGGGATGCCCGATCTGTGTGACGTGGTGATTGCTGCCGTTGCCGGTTGCCTACCGCAGGGTAATTACGATCTGGTCGAGGATACCCCGCATAGTTTGTCGGACGTGGTGCGCTGCACGCGACAGTGGCTTGGGTTTCCTGCCGCGCGCTTCCATCTGGTCCTGCCGCCTGTCCTGACAAAAGCCGTTGCGGCCATTGCGGACTGTTTGGCCTTGTTGGGTTGGCGGTCTCCGCTGCGCAGCACGGCGATGACGGTCATGGCGGATGGCGTGATCGGCGATCCCGGCCCTTATCGTGCAGCGGCCGGGCGCGGGATTGCCGCCTTGCCTGAGGTCTACGCCATGCTGCCTTGCGCGCGCGAGCATCGGTTGACTGCGCGGATGACGCTGTTGATGCCACTGATCGTTGCAACACTCAGCCTGTTCTGGTTGCTGTCGGGCCTGTTTGGTCTGGCGGGTTTGTCCGCGGCTTCGGGTATGCTGGTCGAAGCCGGGTGGTCATCCGCCTTGGCGGTGACCAGCGTTGTGTTCTGGTCCCTGATCGACATAGCACTTGGTCTGGCCATCCTGTGGCGCCGATGGGCGGCGCGGGCCTGTGTGGCGCAGTTGACAGTGGCCATATTCTACCTGATTGCCGCTTCGGTCACGATGCCGGAATTGTGGTTAGATCCGCTGGGGCCGCTGGTGAAAATCCTGCCCGCGATGATCCTGTCGCTTGTGGCGTTGCCCTTGTTTGAGAGCCGATGATGGACCCTGAACTGATCTTGCGATGGCTGCACGTCATAGGTGCATGTGTGCTGCTGGGAACCGGGGCAGGGATCGCCTTTTTCATGCTGATGGCGCACCGGACAAACGACCCGCACGTCATCGCCCATACGGCGGGTATCGTGGTACTGGGTGACCTTCTGTTCACCACGACCGCCGTCATCCTGCAACCGGTGACCGGAGCGCTGCTTGCCTGGCAGATCGGATGGCATTTGGGTGAAGGATGGATCGTGTTGTCTCTGGTGCTTTATGTTTTGACAGGCTTGTTCTGGTTGCCGGTGGTTTGGGTTCAAATCCGGTTGCGGGACCACGCGCGAACGGCGGCAGAGCGGGGAATGCAACTGCCACCGGAGTATTACCGCTTGTTTCGGTTCTGGTTTGCTTGCGGGGTTCCGGCATTTCTGGCGGTTTTGACCATCCTTTGGCTGATGATCGCTCGTCCGGCGATTTCTGTACTTTAGACTTTGTCACGGCTTTCCTGACTGTTGCTGACCGACAGCACAAGATAGCTTGGCCGAAATTATGGATCGGAGAGACTCGGTTGGAAACGCTGCTTGTTCTTATTGGCCTGGTTGTTCTGGCCATCCCGGTGACATTGATTGCACTTCTGGTCGGACATTCCCGATTGCGTCGCCGGGTCGAACAACTGGAAGGGCAGATCAATGCGTTGGTGTCGGGTGATGCACCGGCGTCGCTGCAACCGGAACAGGATGCACCTGCACCGCAACCTGTGGCAGAGGAACAGGTTCACAGCCCGGGGCCGTGGGCCGCGCCAAAGCGACAGGAAGACGAAAGCGCCGAAGATGTAGACACCGACGCCGCTACTCCTGCAATTGTATTTCGCCATGACAGGTTTGCTGCGCTGGGCGCGTGGCTGCGTGAGAACTGGTTTTATGCGGTCTCAGCACTGTCGCTGGCATTGGCCGGTATTTTCCTCGTGCAATATGGCGTTGAGAACGGATTGTTACCTCCGGCGGCCCGCGTTTTTGCCGCGCTTGGCTTCGGCTCGGTTTTGATTATCGGGGGTGAGGTTCTGCGCCGCAGGTTCGGGGATGACGAAGCGGTGGCCACTGCCTATTTGCCATCGGTCTTTTCCGGGGCCGGCCTTGTTACCTTGTTCGGCGCCATCCTGTCTGCGCGGCAGCTTTATGGCCTGATCGGGGCCGAGACGGCTTTGGCAGGAATGGTTGTCATCGCGCTTGTTGGGCTTGTTCTGGGGTGGTTCCACGGCCCGCTGCTGGCTGCGGTTGGACTGATCGGAGCTTTTGCAGCACCCTTTCTGGTTGGAGGCGCATCTGACGATCCATCGTGGCTCTATGCCTATTTTCTCTTGGTTGCCGTTTTGGGGCTGGGTATCGACACGGTGCGGCGCTGGGCGTGGATTTCGGTTCTGACGTTGGTCGGGGTATATGCGGCAAACCTGCTTTTGGTCAGTGGCGCTCCGAATACGGAACCGGGATATCTGGTCGCGACAACAGTGCTCGCACTTCTGGCGACGGCCATTCCGGTGCGGCGCGTTTGGCCCGATCATGCAGGGTGCATGATGTCTCAGGTGATCCGCACCCCCGGAACCCGCCCGTGGCCCGAGTTTCCAACTCGGCTCGCCGCCGGAGCGATTGCGGCCAGCACAGCAATCCTGTCCTGGCATTGGGCAGACTCAGCGGCTGAATTCTGGTTGGGTGTCTGCCTGCTGTCCGCCCTGCTTCTGGCGCTGCTATTGTGGGCCAAGGATGCGCCTGCGTTACAGGATCTGACCGTCCTGCCTGCGGCGGGCCTTGTGTTTTTTGTGGCCTCTCACGGGCTGGAATACGGAGTAGTTCTTCGCAGTTTCACCGACACCTATGCCGAGACGCCCGAGGCCGACTTTCCGATGGCAGCCACCGCGCTGGTTGCTTTGGGCGCGCTCATGTCGGTTTTGATGGCATGGCGGTCATTCAGGGCAAACCAGTATCGTGCAATCTGGGCCGGGGGCGCTGTAATTCTTGCACCGGCGCTGGCCATCGCTTTGGAATTGGGCTGGCGTCCTGCCACGGTTATCGGTGCGTACGCCTGGGCCCTGCACGCGATTGTCCTGGCAATTCTGATGGTGGTTCTGGCCGGGCGTTTTGGTCGCGCCGATGGCGACGACCGGATGCGGGCTGCTCTGGCCACGTTGTCCGCGTTGTCTTGTCTGGTCTTTGCTTGCGTCATCGTGCTCAGCTCGGCCGCGCTGACGATTGCGCTGGTGGCCAGTGTCGTCGCAGCAGCAGCCTTGGATCGCAGGTTCACCTTGCCGCAGATGAGTTGGTTTATCTGGGCCGGTGTCTTTACCGTCACCGTACGCTTGGTACTTGATCCGGGTCTGGACTGGGCTAACGTGGCCCCGCTTCCCGAAATGGCGATGGTCTATGGCGCGGCCACGTTGGGTTTCGTGGCTGGCTGGTGGCTGTTGCGTCCCTTGCGGCGGCCGGTTGCAGCACTGTTGCTGGAAAGCGCGGCATGGGCGACGGGCGGCATTCTGCTGTCCCTGTTGCTACTGCGGTGGCTTGAAGGTTTCGGTGAAGGCGGGGCCGACAACAGCCATTGGGGTCTGGGCCTGCTGGCGGTCATCTGGCTGCTGCTGGCCTTCGCTCAGGTTCAGAGGTTTGGGCTGGGTGGCAAGCTGAATTATGCACGGTACGTGTTGGCGGCGTTCTTTGCCGGTCATGGCGTGTTCCGTCTGACCCTGGCGTTGACCGACCAAAACCCGCTTCTGAACCCCAACGCCGACCCGGTGCTTGGCCCACCGGTTCTGAACACCCTTGTCCTTGCCTATCTGGTGCCTGCACTGACCATTGGATTCTCGGTCTGGCGGATCAAGGACATGCCAAGGCAGATCAGGCTGGCAAGCTACGCCATTGCGGGTGCGTTGATTGCTGTGTGGTTTGGCCTGACTATCCGCCATGTCTGGCAGGGAGCAGCAGGCATGTTTGAAGGCAACGGCGTCACGCAGCCCGAGCTTTATACATATACCCTTGTTCTGCTGCTGGTTGGGGCGGTGCTGTTCTACCAATCTCTGGCACGCGGTTCGGATGTGATGCGCAAGGCGGGGCTGGTGGTGATCGGGCTGGCGGTGGCCAAGGTCTTTCTGATCGATATTGCCGGTCTGGGCGGGCTGATCCGCGTGTTCTCACTGCTGGCGCTGGGGCTTGGGCTGGCCGGTCTGGCATGGTTGAATCGCTGGGCCAAGCTGCGCCATTCGCCGCATGGGCCGGAACCTCTGGACCATTGAAGGCAGGCGTCTTATAAGCGCGGCCATGTATGACCGGACGGCCATCATTATTCGAATTATATCCCCGGCGCTCTGACCCTCTGAGACGCCGGGCAAAGGTGTTTGAGAATTCGCACCGACCGCTTCGATCCTAGTACGACCAGATCATCCAAAGGACGCTCAAAATGTGCGCCGACACGACCCAAACGCCTGACTATAAAGACACGCTGAACCTGCCCAAAACCGATTTTCCCATGCGCGCGGGCCTGCCTGCACGCGAACCCGCATGGCTGGAGCGGTGGGAGACCATCGGTGTCTATGACCGCCTGCGCGAGAAAACGGGGCGCAAACCCTTTACTCTGCACGACGGCCCCCCCTATGCGAACGGCCACCTGCATATCGGCCACGCACTGAACAAGACGATCAAGGACATGATCGTGCGCTCTCATCAGATGATGGGCTTTGACGCGCGTTACGTGCCCGGTTGGGACTGCCACGGCCTGCCGATCGAATGGAAGATCGAAGAACAGTACCGCAAGAAGGGCAAGAACAAGGACGAGGTGAACATCGTCGACTTCCGTCAGGAATGCCGCAAGTTCGCCGAAGGCTGGATCGACATCCAGCGGGAAGAGTTCAAGCGCCTGGGCATCACCGGCAACTGGCCTGATCCCTACATCACCATGGACTTTCATGCCGAGGCCGTGATCGCCGACGAGTTCATGAAATTCTTGATGAACGGCACGCTGTATCAGGGCTCGAAACCCGTGATGTGGTCGCCCATCGAAAAAACCGCGCTGGCCGAGGCCGAGGTCGAGTATCACGACAAGGAAAGCTTTACCATCTGGGTGAAGTTCAAGGTCATGAACGCGGGTGATCTGGATGATGCGTTCGTCGTAATCTGGACCACCACTCCCTGGACCATGCCGTCGAACAAGGCGGTCGTGTATGGCAACGACATCTCCTACGGCCTGTACGAAGTCACCGGCGCGCCTGAGGAATGCTGGGCTAATGTGGGTGACAGATTCCTGCTGGCTGACAATATGGCCGCAGATGTGTTGGGTCGTGCCCGTCTGAACGACGATCAGTGGACCCGTGTACGCGGTGTCGCCACCGATGAACTTGAAGGTGTTCAACTGACCCACCCGCTGGCCGGGGCCGAGGGCGGCAATGGCGAATGGGACGACCTCCGCGACTTCCGCGCGGCTGACTTCGTGACCGATACCGAAGGCACCGGTTTCGTCCACTGTGCGCCGTCACATGGTATGGAGGAATTCGAACTCTACCGCGATTTAGGCATGTTGGAGCAGGTCATCACCTATAACGTGATGGATGATGGTTCGTTCCGCACCGATCTGCCGTTCTTTGGTGGCAAATACATCCTGTCCCGCAAGGGTGGTGAGGGTGACGCGAACAAAGCTGTCATCGACAAGCTGGCCGAGGTTGGCGGGCTGCTGGCGCGCGGCAAGATCAAGCACAGCTATCCGCATTCGTGGCGCTCCAAGGCTCCGATCATCTACCGCAACACGCCGCAGTGGTTTGCATCCGTTGACCGCAACCTGGATGACGGCATGGGTGAGATGGGCGACAGCATCCGCGAACGTGCCCTGCGCTCGATCGACGAACTGGTCAAATGGACGCCGCAGACGGGGCGCAACCGCCTCTATTCGATGATCGAAGCGCGTCCGGACTGGGTTCTGTCGCGCCAACGCGCCTGGGGCGTGCCGCTGACCTGTTTCACCAAGAAAGGTGCCTTGCCCACCGACGCGGATTACCTGCTGCGCAACGCAGACCTGAACGCGCGCATCAAGGCGGCGTTTGAGAAAGATGGCGCGGATATCTGGTACACCGACGGGTTCAAAGAGAAAATCCTCGACGGCATCGCCAACCCCGATGACTACGATCAGGTGTTTGACGTGCTGGATGTGTGGTTCGATTCTGGTTCCACTCACGCCTTTGTTTTGCGCGACCGCGAAGATGGGACCGAGGACGGCATCGCCGACGTCTACATGGAAGGCACCGACCAGCACCGTGGTTGGTTCCATTCGTCCATGCTGCAGGCTTGCGGTACCAAGGGCCGTGCGCCATATCGGAATGTCGTCACCCACGGCTTCACGCTGGATGCCAAGGGCAACAAGATGTCCAAATCGCTGGGTAACACCATCGTACCGGAAGAGGTCGTCAAGCAGTACGGCGCCGATATCCTGCGCCTTTGGGTGGCTCAGACCGACTACACGGCCGACCAGCGGATCGGGCCGGAGATCCTGAAAGGCACCGCCGACAGCTATCGCCGTCTGCGCAACACCATGCGGTTTATGCTGGGCTCGCTGGCGGATTTCACCGAGGCCGATCGCGTTGCACCCGAAGATATGCCGCGTCTGGAGCGCTGGGTGCTCAGCCGGCTGGCCGATCTGGATGAGCAGGTTCGCAAGGGCTATGCGTCCTTCGATTTCCAGGGCGTATTCAGCGCGGTCTTCACCTTTGCCACGGTTGACCTGTCGTCCTTCTACTTCGACGTCCGCAAGGATGCTCTTTATTGTGACGGCGACACGCCGCGCCGTCGTGCTGCGCGAACGGTGTTGGATATCCTGTTCCATCGCCTGACCACGTGGCTGGCGCCGGTTCTGGTTTTCACCATGGAAGAGGTCTGGCTGGAGCGTTTTCCGGGCGACGATAGCTCGGTCCACTTGGTCGACTTCCCGGAAACGCCTGCGGATTGGCGTTTCGCCGAACTGGAAGAGGCCGTTGCCAAAGTGCGCCGTGTACGCCGTGCAGTGACAGCTGCGCTTGAGATCCAGCGGCAGGACAAGGTGATCGGCTCCAGCCTTGAAGCGGCACCGATTGTGCATGTTGAGGACAGTGAAACCCTTGATCTGCTGGCGACCTTTGACGTGGACGATCTGTGCATCACGTCAGGCCTGACCGTGACCGGCGACCCGGCCCCGGCCGAAGCATTCCGCGTACCCGAAATCGAAGGCATTGCCGTCGTGTTCGAGAAGGCCGAAGGCGAGAAATGTCAGCGCTGTTGGAAAATCCTTCCGGACGTGGGCCGCCACGCCCATGTCGGAGTTTGCCGACGCTGCGATGAGGCGCTAAGCTGATTGAAACCGCCCTCTCGATCCTTCGAGGGGGCGTTTTTCGTTTCACGTCTGCGCGGATTGCGGTGTCGGATTAAACAGGTCAAAGCCTATGGCTGAGTCCTTCAGGGCCTTCCAAACCTGATAATCCGTGAAATATCCGGTGTGACCACCGGGCTCGACCGGAATGTTGCGGTTTGCGGAAATCAGCCCGCCTTCAATCTCGGTCCCTACAAAGTCATCCTGCCTGAAGATGTTGAACCATGCGGCGTTCAGGTTTTTGGGAACGACTGTAAACATCTCGGGAAAATAGCGCTGATAGATATGGGTCACAGGACAGCCCATCGTAATCAGCGTCACGTTGCGCCCGTTGATAAGCTTTTGCACGCGTGGATCAGCCAGCATTTGCGTGGCAATCACGGTGCCTTGTGAATGTGAGATCACCGTGATGTGGTCCGCGGCAAAGATATCCACCACATAATGCAGTGCACGATAAAATCGTTCATCAATCGCCTTGCGATCCGGATAATTGCGCAGCCTCGTTTTCAGGTCCGCTTTCAGTAAACACTTGTCGCGAATGGCATAGGTGACAATGTCCCGTGCCACACCCAGCCCTGCTGCGACGAAATCGGAAAAGCGGTACATCAATGCTGTTGCACCCAGGACGATCAGGCCAATCTCGCCCTGTTTGCTTGCCAGTTTGTTCAAAACCCGGCCAATCAGGTTGCAATTGTCCGTTCCGATCTGACACAGGGGATCGACGTGCTGGCTCAACGCGATTTCTCGGATAGTGACCATCGCCAGTACGATTGCACCGAACAAAAAGACCCATTGTGCAAAACGATTGAGGATGGCGCGGCTGATCAGCCCGTCGCGGATATGCAGGTTTGCCTTCAGCCCTCTGCGACCGGCAAACAGGCCAACACCGACAAACGCAAGCAGGACAATTGCCGCGAAGGCAACACTGAGTGTTTCGATGGAGTCACTGAGGAAATTGTCAAAAAGACCGGTCAGTTTTCCATCTGACAGCCCCGGAACCGTGTCGAGCATTTCCCGCAGCATTAGCCACAACCCGGATATAAAGAACATCCAGAACACCAACATGCCTGCACATATGCTGGGGTACAGCCGCCTGTGTTCTTTCAGATTGTCTGCCTGAACCTTTTCATCAAGGCTGGTCGCAGAAAGCACGTACAAAATGATTGTCATGAAGATCAGCGAAGCCCAGAAAAACGCGAGCAGGTAGACCTGAAAGGCCACAAACTGCTCTAGCGCCGAAGGGCAAACCGGGCTGTCCGGCAAGGGTGTGCAGGCTCGGATTTCCAGACCAAGCGGACCAATGATCAGGCAGATCAGCAGCAAAAACCCTATCCCGAAAATGCCGCGCCAGAATACGCGTCTTAGATAAGTCGGGGCTGCAAAGCTGCGCCTTAGTCCGTATGCGGCCCCTCCGGCGTAAAGCGTGAACAAGAGCCAGAACAGCAGGATCGTGCTTTGAAAGAAGATCCCGGGAACGCGATCAACCATAACGGCTATGGCACCGATCAGAAGATAGGCATTCAGGGTCGCAACTGCGCCGAAGAAAACCCAAGTAAAAAGGTGAACCAGCCGCGCGGGAAAAGTGTTCCTGCCGTTGGCTTGGTCCGAGGCCACATCCGCGTGGCTATGCGTTTGTTCGGCATTGTCCATGGCCAGATAACCCAGCGCAAGAACAACCCAGATCAGGTCCAATGCTGTCTTAATGGCTCCTTTCGGGGCGGGTGAGCGGTCGGCCCAGAAAACCTCGGCAAACATGGCCTCGTCCTGCGGTACTGACGGTTTCGTCACCTTGCGCAGGTTGACCGGGAACAGTTTCGCGCTTCGGGGGGTGCCGTCGAAGGTTGTTTCGGCCAGCTCGATCATCCCACGCTGAACCTCAATCGGGGGTTCGGGATTGCCATCCAGCCAGGTTGTCGCGGCCCCGACGACCTGATCGACGGTCTCACCGGGTATTTGTTCGCCAATTCCGTGAACCGTCAGGATCAAATGACGAACCATCTCATGCTCCAAATCTCTTTTTGACAATGCGGCTAGGCTAACATGATTGCCGCAACTCGCAAAATCCGCGCGTCGCGCAGCCCCATGGCTTCGCCACTTGAACTTGGAGGATTGATCTGAAACCGTCAGCCCATGGCGATGATTGCAGTTGATACTCAGTTCGGAAGACTTGGGATCGAGGAAACGGATGGTGCCCTCACGCGGCTGGTCTGGGACGGTCAGGACGACGGCGAACCAACAGCTCTGCTGCGCGAGGCGGCGGCGCAGCTGATGGCCTATGACGCTGGACGACTTGACCGCTTCGATCTGCCCTACCGCATCCATGGATCGCAGTTTCAAAGGCGGGTCTGTGATCTTATGTATGCCATTCCTCTTGGGGAAACGCGCACCTACGGGGATATCGCCAAGGCGCTGGGACAACCGGCGCAACCGGTCGGTCAGGCCTGTGGGGCAAACCCGATTCCCGTTATTATTCCCTGCCACCGGGTACTGGCTGCCAATGGGCTGGGCGGGTTTTCGGGGTGCGGCGGGATCGAGACAAAGGTTGCACTGCTACGGCATGAACGGGCGGCGGGTCTTTTGATCTGAGCCTCGAAATTCGGTTGCAATCCGGTTCTGGGAAGCACAACTTATATCAGTTGCTGAATTTGAAGGATCGCATTGAATGAGCACCGAAAAAGATCGCGCAGCCCAGAAGAAGGCCATTATCGACCGGTTGATGTCGCTTGAGGCAGAGGAGCTTGCAACGGCGCAGGCCCATTACGATGCATTTCTGAAGGATGCCCAACTGGATGACCGGGAAGGCCACGACAAGGATGACATAGCCGCATCGCGCGAAAATGCCGATCTGGCAGCTGCATTTGACGCGCCTGTTCATGCGCATCATGCCAAAATCGATGTGATCGAGAATACCGATTTTGGTCTGACAGATACAGTCAGGCCGGGATCGGTGATCAAGTTCAACAACCGCAGCTTTGTCGTCTGCGTTTCGACGACCCGGTTCGAGGTGGGTGGAGATACATATATGGGGATCTCGACACAAAGCCCGATCTACCTAGCCATGGCCGGTCTGAAAGCGGGCGACGTCTTTACCCATAACGGTACTGAATTTGAGGTTCAGGACGTTCTTTAAATCCGGTCCGGCAGCGCTCGTGTCAGGTACGGCGCTGCGGAACAACCTGTTGTGCGATACCCGCAAATGTCAGGTACAGGCTGGCGATGACCAGACCCCAGTGGGCCCAGCTTTCGGGATGAAAATCGACCCATGCGGCCCAGCCCGCAAAGAACGTCCAGGCAAGGGCGACCGGCAAGGTCAGACTGCGCCAACGCTCGGTGCGCACGGGGTGAACGAATTTCAAAGGTAGAAACATCGCAAGCGACAGCAGCGTGACCAGCAGCAGGATGATCCAGAAATTGGGCTCCAGTGCGAAGATCACGACAACGAACATGTTCCAGCATCCGGGAAAGCCGGAAAAGGAATTGTCCTTTGTTTTCATCCGGGTGTCCGCGAAATACATCGCGCTGGCAAAGGTGATGACGATGATTGCGAACCAGCCGGTCCATCCATCCATCAATCCGGATTTGAACAGCGCAAAGGCTGGGATGAACACATAGGTCAGATAATCGATGATCAGATCCAGCAAGACGCCGTCAAACTCGGGTGCGTTTTTCTTGACGTGATAGTGCCGCGCCAACGGGCCGTCGATGCCATCGACAATGAAGGATACAACCAGCCAAAGGTACATGAGGCTCCATTTCTCTTCCACGGCGGCCAGCATGGCCAGCATTGCGAAAACAGCACCAGTGGCAGTGAAGAGATGTACGGCAAGAGCTTTGAATCTGAGTGTCATGCTAGGGTCATGACCGATGCACGCCAGAGATGCAAACCAAAAGCCCGAGGTTTCTGTTCAATGTGTCAGTCACGCCTTTGGATGCGCACGGTTGTAGACTTCCATAAGCCGTGCAGTATCCACGGCGGTATAGGTCTGTGTGGTTGACAATGAGGCGTGCCCCAACAGTTCCTGAATGGCCCGCAGATCTCCTCCTGCGGACAACAGATGGGTGGCAAAGCTGTGTCTCATGGCATGAGGTGTGGCGGTTGAAGGTAGCCCCAGTTGCATCCGTGCCTTGGCCATGACGCCTTGAATCGCGCGCGGGTTCAGCGGGCCGCCACGAGCGCCCCGGAACAAGGCTGCGTCCTTCGCTTGCGGGTGGGGGCAAAGCTGAAGATATCGGTCAACCGCGTCTCGGGCAGCTGGAAGAACCGGAACGATCCGTTCCTTGTCGCCCTTCCCGACAATGCGCAACGTCTCGGGCAGGGGCGCGTCTGCACCGGTCAGGGATAAGGCCTCGGATATCCGCAGACCACATCCATAAAGCAACGTGACAACCGCAACATCGCGGGCCGCAACCCAGTCGGACACAGATTGCAGCTCGACCGTGTCAATCATGGCGCGCGCGGCGTCTTCGGCCAGAGGGCGGGGCAGTTTCTTGGTGAATTTGGGCGCGCGGGTCGACAAAACGGCGGTGGGTTCAAATCCCTCTCGCTCGGCCAGCCAACGATAGAAGCTTTTGACGGCGGACAGTTTGCGCGCAAGGGATCGCGCGCTGATATCCCCGCTGCGCTGATCCGCCATCCAGGCGCGCATATCCGACACGGTGATCCGTTCCAGCGCCTTCAGCCCCTGCCGTTCCCCGTGATGAAGGGTCATGAAAGACAGAAACTCGGTGACATCGCCGCGATAGGCGGTTTGCGTGTTTTGCGACCGCCCCGCCAGCGCGCCCAGAGTGTCCAGCCAGTGCTGGAGCGCGTCGCGGCAAGCGGGTGAGATCAGGTTCACGACAGCCAGTGGCGCATCGAGCGTTCGAATACGCCGGAAAAGAAGGTGAGAAGATCGGTGCCGAGTTGCGGTGTGAAATGCCGCGGATCGCGGGCCCCCATGACGATCATGCCCGGCAGGCGACCCGGACCGAGGTCCAGTTTCAGGCAGGCTTCTGAGCGCAACTGATCCGCCAGCGCGCCGAAAACACGTCGGTTCGGCTGATGAGTTTCGCGCAAGGTCACGTCGCGGACAGGGCCGCCGCGCCCATTGGTCAGGTATTGATTGATAAAGCCGGGCTCTGCGATCGTCAGAACGCCTCCAAGCCTGTCGACGGCAGGATCGTTCTGAACCACGGTGGTTTCCAGAACCAGCGTGATGTGGTCAACCCGCAGGATATTTGCGACATCGGTTCCAAGGGCGCGCAGGAAATCCTCGAATTCGACCGGTTCCAGCAGGCGCAAAATCGCGCGGTGAACCTGATTGGTGCCTGCAAGGTTTTCATAGGCCGCCGCGATGACCGAGCGGTGGGTATCTTCCAGCCGGTCCAGCCGCGCCTCAAGCCGCTGCATGGCAATGCCGCGCAGATCGATCACATTATCACCCCGGGCGCGTTCGTTCGCGGCCACAAGGGCTTGCATCAGGTCCTTGTCGTCCAGAACGACGTCGGGCTCGGCCAGAATTGCCGCGCGGAGATTATCCTCGAGTTTGGGATTGCTGCTCATGTCCTGTCCGGTCTTTTTTTGTTGGGCGGCTTATAACATGCCGAACCGGATTTGCCTTGGGAAAAATGCACGCAAGAGTGGATTTCCCCGGATGCTGTGGCGGATAGGCTCCCGCCTGCCACGCCTGATCGCAGATCAGGCTTTGGGCTGTTGGGCCGGGCGCGGCGCCGGACGGCGCCGCGCGGTCGCAAACCAGATCAGAGGATTTTCTGACCGGTTTTGGCCCAATCGGCCAGAAAGGTTTCCAGACCTTTGTCGGTCAGCGGGTGATCGGCCAGTTTCTTGATCACGGCTGGCGGCGCGGTGATGACATCGGCACCAATGCGGGCACTTTCGGTGACGTGGTTCACGGTGCGGATCGAAGCGGCCAGAATTTCGGTTTCGAACCCGTAATTGTCATAGACCTGACGGATGTCGGCGATCAGATCCATGCCATCCAGGTTGATATCGTCCAGACGGCCGATGAAGGGCGAAATGAAGGTCGCACCCGCTTTTGCAGCCAGAATCGCCTGATTGGTCGAAAAACACAGGGTGACGTTGACCATCTGTCCTTCGTCGCTGAGCGTCTTGCAGGTTTTCAGACCGGCCCATGTCAGCGGAACCTTCACGGCGATATTCGGGGCAATATTGGCCAGCTTGCGGCCCTCGGCGATCATGTCGTCAGCTTCGGTGGCGACAACTTCGGCGGAAACGGGACCGTCGACCAGATCGCAGATCTCTTTTGTCACTTCCAGAATGTCGCGGCCCGATTTCAGGATCAGCGAGGGGTTGGTGGTCACGCCGTCCACCATGCCCAGATCGTTCAGTTCAGCAATGGCGTCGATCTCGGCAGTGTCTACGAAGAATTTCATGAGGGCAGTCCTTTGATGGGTTGGCCTTGGTCGCGGATGGCTTTACCTCAAAGAGAGCCATGCTGGAACCCCCTGCAAAGGATATGCTGTGAGCGCTAACGGATTTTTCGACGAGGGAGAGCTGATTGCGGTGCTGACAACGCAACCGCTTGACCGGACGTTGGATTACAAAGCGCCCGAAGGAGGGTGCTTTCTGGGTGCGTTTGTCGAGGTGCCACTTGGTCCGCGCAAGGTGTTGGGCGTGGTCTGGGGGCCGGGGCAGGGCGGTTTCGATCTGAACAAGGCGCGATCGGTGATCCGTGTGCTGGAAGTTGCACCGATGCGCGAGGAAATGCGGGCATTCCTCGGCAAGGTTGCCGACTATACTCTGACACCGATGCCCGCGATGCTGCGGCTGGCGACCCGCGCGCCGGGGCTGGGCGACCCGCCGTCCATGCGCAAGATCTATCGTTTGGGAGCCACCCTGCCAGACCGGATGACCGACGCCAGAATCCGTGTACTTGACGTGTTGCGCGACTATGGCGGGTTGGCATTCACGTTAAAGGAACTGGCGGAACAGGCAGGGGTAACTTCGTCCGTTGTCAAAGGCTTGGTCAAGCAAGGCGCGGTTCGTGAAGAAGACAGCCCGCGCGACCTGCCGTATCCGCATCTTGATCCCGATTTACCGGGAAAGGACCTGACCGAAGATCAGGCAAGTGCGGTTGCGCAGCTTCGCGCCGGGCAACGGACGGGGAATTACGGCACGACGCTGCTGAAAGGCGTGACGGGTTCCGGCAAGACCGAAGTCTATCTGGAGGCCGTGGCCGAAGCGCTGCGCATGGGGCGGCAGGCGCTTGTCCTTTTGCCTGAAATTGCGCTGACCGCAGAATTCCTGACACGGGTTGAAGCGCGGTTTGGCGCGCGCCCTGCCGAGTGGCATTCGGGCGCGACCATGACTGAACGCAGGCGGGTCTGGCGGATGGTCGGGCAGGGGGAAGCTCAACTGGTTGTTGGCGCGCGGTCAGCCCTGTTTCTGCCATTTCGCGATCTGGGGCTGGTCGTGGTGGATGAGGAACACGACACCTCGTACAAGCAGGAAGACGGGGTGCATTACAGCGCGCGAGACATGGCGGTCCTGCGGTCGGCCATCTGCGGCGCGCGGGTGATTCTGGCCAGCGCAACCCCCTCGCTGGAAAGCTGGGCAAATGCTGAGGCAGGTAAATATGATCGGATCGACCTGACTTCGCGTTTCGGGGCGGCAGTGTTGCCCGAGATGAAGCCCATCGACATGCGGGCCGAACAGATGCAGGCCGGAACGTGGATATCTCCGACTTTGCGGCAAGCGGTGCAGCAGCGGATCGAGAAAGGCGAGCAGTCGCTTTTGTTCATCAATCGTCGGGGATATGCTCCTGTAACCCTGTGCCGCGCCTGCGGGGAACAGATCGCTTGTGACCATTGCGACGCGCGCATGGTCGAACACAGATTCCTGAAGCGCCTGATGTGCCACCAATGCGGCGAGACCAAGCCGATGCCCGAGATCTGTCCTTCCTGCGGGGTCGAGGGCAAGCTGGCTCCGGTGGGGCCGGGCATTGAGCGTTTGGCCGAAGAGGCCGAGGTGACTTTCCCCGAGGCCAAAATTGCCATGCTAAGTTCTGATCTTTTTGGTTCAGCCCGGGCATTGAAAGCCAAGATTGAAGAGATCGCCGCCGGGGATGCCGACATTATCATCGGCACGCAATTGGTCGCCAAAGGGCACAACTTTCCCAAATTGACATTGGTTGGTGTGATCGACGCTGATCTTTCCCTTCACGGTGCGGACCTGCGCGCGGCTGAGCGTACGTTTCAATTGATGCGGCAAGTGGCTGGGCGTGCGGGACGGGCTGACAAGCCGGGGCAGGCGCTTTTGCAGACATTTCAACCGGAACACCCGGTGATCCGGGCCATCCTCTCGGGTGATGAAGAAGGGTTCTGGAAAGCCGAGGCAGCGGGTCGGCAGGCGGCAGGCGTGCCGCCCTATGGTCGCATGGCCGGGATCGTGTTGTCGGGCCCCGAGGTTGGACCGGTTTTCGATATCGGCAATGCAATGGCCCGCAACGATGCGCCCCTGCGCGCGATCGGTGCTCAGGTCTTTGGCCCTGCGCCTGCACCCATTGCGCGTATACGCGGACGTCACCGTGTCCGCCTGCTGGTCAAGGCCCCCAAGGGCGCACCAATCCAGGACGCCATCGCTCGTTGGATCGCCCCGCTGCGCCTGAAAGGCGATATCCGCCTGACCGTCGATATCGATCCACAAAGCTTTTACTGACTATTGCATTAACGCAGGGCCATTGTGCGCTGGTCGCTTCCCCCTCGCCAAAGTCGGGAAATGGGCGTAGAGGATTCTCATGCTGAAACCCATGCCCCTTGCCGAGGCGCAGAGCCTTCCGTTCTGGCGTCGTCCTGTCACGCTTCTGTTCGTGATGGCCTTGACCATGCCCATCGCGTTCAACGCGTGGAGCGCGCTGTTGAACAACTTCGTCATTGAGGCAGCGAATTTCGACGGGGCCGATATCGGCCTGCTGCACACGGTGCGCGAGATTCCGGGCTTTCTGGCGGTCGGCGTGATTGCCGTCATCATTTTCATTCGCGAGCAGGTGCTGGCCATGATCTCGCTGATGATGCTTGGGGTCGCAACGGCTTTGACGGCCTGGTTCCCAAGCCTTGGCGGATTGTTGTTCGTGACCTTGTTCAGTTCAATCGGGTTTCACTACTATGAGACTGTGAACCAGTCGCTTCAGCTGCAATGGCTTCCCAAGGATCGCGCACCGCAGGTATTGGGGTGGCTGGTCGCTATGGGCTCGGCAGCAACGATGGTGGTGTACGGGCTGATCGTTCTGACCTGGGAGCGGTTCGATCTGTCCTACAACTTTGTCTTCATGGCTGCTGGCGGTGCAACAGCTTTGCTGGCCCTGTTTTGCCTGTTCGCCTTCCCGCAATTCGATGCCCCCACGCCGCAAACCAAGAAACTGATCCTGCGCCGTCGATACTGGCTGTATTACGCTCTTCAATTCATGGCGGGTGCGCGGCGACAGATCTTTGTCGTCTTTGCCGGGTTCATGATGGTTGAGAAGTTCGGCTTTGAAGTGCATGAGCTGACCAGCCTGTATCTGATCAACCTGATGATCAACATGATGGTTGCTCCGTTGCTGGGTAAAGCGGTGGCCAAGTTCGGGGAACGGCGTACATTGATCTTTGAATATACCGGTCTGGCAATCGTGTTCGCAGCCTATGGTGGGATCTACTGGTTTGGCTGGGGCGTGCTGTTGGCGGCGACGCTCTATGTCATCGACCATGTTCTGTTCGCGCTGGCGCTTGCACTGAAAACCTATTTTCAGAAAATCGCCGATCCGGCGGATATTGCGCCAACTGCCGCAGTCGCGTTCACGATCAACCATATCGCCGCGGTTTTCTTGCCCGCGTTGCTGGGTTTGCTCTGGGTCGTGTCGCCAGGTGCCGTGTTTGGTCTTGCGGCGGCGATGGCGGTCGTTTCTCTGCTGTTGTCCCTGCTGGTTCCGCGCCACCCGGAACCGGGCAATGAGACCGTCCTGAGCAAATACGCGCCAGCCCCGGCGGAATAGGCCGCAAAGCTTGACGTTGGCTGCGCACCGTCCTACGCGCAGTGCCAACTGACACAGGAGTTCCGGATGCCCACATTCACTGCGCTGACCACGCTGACAGGTAAGAAAGCCGCCGAAGGTCTGGGCGAAGCGATGGAGCGTCTGGAGCCCGAACCAACCGGCGTCGGTGTGTTCGAGGTCGAAGACGGTTCGGGCCTGTGGGAAGTGGGCGGGTACTTTACCGAAGCCCCTGACGAGACCGCATTGGCCGTTCTGGCAGTTGCTTTTGAAGCCAAACCTTTTGTTGTGTCGGAAGTGCCTGAAACCGATTGGGTGGCCCATGTGCGGCGAGAGCTTGCCCCGGTTGAGGCGGGCCGCTTTTTTGTCTATGGCAGCCACGATGCCGACAAGCTGCCCGACGGTCGCATTCCACTGCTGATCGAGGCGGCAATGGCCTTTGGTACCGGACATCACGGTACCACGCTGGGATGTTTGAAAGCTCTGGACCGGTTGTTGGATGAAGGGTTCAGTGCCTCGAAAGTAGCGGATATCGGTTGCGGCACGGCCGTTCTGGCCATGGCGGCAGCTCGGGTATGGGATGGCGATTTCATTGCCAGCGATATCGACGAGGTGGCCGTTGAAGTGGCCGAAGCCAACCTGAAGGCAAACGGTATGTCCGGCGCGGTTCAGTGTGTTGAAGCCGCAGGTTTCGATCATCCCGACCTCAAGGCGCACGCACCCTACGATCTGATTTTTGCCAATATCCTCAAAGGGCCTTTGGTAGCTTTATCACCCGAAATGGCAGCGAATCTCCGCCCAGGTGGGCACGCGATCCTGTCGGGAATCCTTAACGAACAGGCCGATGACGTGGTTTCCGTTTATTCACAAAACGGGTTCAATCAGACCTATAGGGCCGAGATTGGTGAGTGGACGACCCTAATTTTAACCAAACAGGGCGCGAATTAGGCCATTTGCAGGAGTTTTATAGGTTTTTGCCACGTTTTTGTCGCAATCTCTTTTTACCGTTTTCTGAATGAAGTCGAGGGGGGCGGTTTTTGGAGGCTGCCATGACGGGTAAACAACTGGAGTTCAATCAGCGCGTAAGTCGCCTGAACAAGAAACACCAAAAGATGAGCCGTGGCTATCGCGCGACGATGCGCAAGGATGGCCTGGTGGTGATGAGGCCGCAGCGGGTGAGTTCGGCGGTGCCAGCAAAGGTGCTGCTGCTTACGCTTGTGGGTTTCTTCGCATTCAAAGCGTTTTTGTTATCCCACCTTGGCCCGACCGGCTATCAATATCGGATCGACAGCCTGAACGAAGGTACGCCAGTCGAAAAAGCCGGTGCCTGGGTGATGCAAATCGACCCTGTGTCGCAAGCCCTCGCCGCTCAGCTGAACAAAGTTTTCTACTAATCCGCTCCCTCGGATTAAAAAAACACCGCGTACCCTTATGGTGCGCGGTGTTTTTGTGTGCCCCTCAAGGGAGGAGGAAGGGGCAAATAAGCGTAGTGGCCGGTTCTTAGCGGCGACCTTCGGCGATGGAGTCGATGTCACCACGGCACAGGCCGATATCGTCCAGTTCGCGGTCGGTCAGACCGGTCAGCGCGTTGCGGGTTACGCGGGCGTCATTCCATTCAACTGCGGCGTTAACGGCCGATACGAAAAATGCGCCGATACGGCCAACAAGGCCGAACGAGCCAGTGGTAGCGACGCGGGTTGTGTCCAGTGCAGCCATATCCTGTTTCCTTCTGGTTAGTGTTCACATTGCATTTCTGCGATCTGCGGGGCATCTAGTGCTGTCATTTCGTTCGCACAAGTTCAGTTTTTGCATGTGTCCTATGCGTTTTCTGCAAGGCTTCACGAAGCTGTAATCCCCTTTAACAATTGGTGAAAAAGCCTTTGGGAAAGTGTCGAATTCAGACTTCACTGGGTCGCAAAACGCGCCCGAAGTCGCGCCTGAGACACGCGTGTCGTTTTCAGCCCTGGGGTCAATTCGCTTGGAAAATGTTCACGCTTCGTGCTAGGCGTTGAAAAAAGATCACACAACCCGAGCAGGCCGAGGCAAAATATGCGAATTCTGGGCATCGATCCGGGGCTTAGAACCCTGGGATGGGGCGTCATCGAATCAAATGGCAGCCGCCTGAGCCATGTGGCCAACGGGTTGTGCAAATCGGATGGGGACGGTCTGGGCGAGCGGCTGCTGTCGCTGCACAATCAGATTGTCGAAGTGATTGCGGATCACAGACCCGATCAGGCTGCTATCGAACAGACATTCGTGAACAAGGATGGGGCCGGAACCCTCAAATTGGGGCAGGCACGTGGTGTGGCGTTGCTGACGCTGGCACAGGCCGGTCTGCCGGTGGGGGAATATGCCCCCAACCGGGTGAAAAAGACCGTGGTGGGTGTGGGTCATGCCGAGAAAGAGCAGGTTTTGCATATGGTCAAACTGCAATTGCCGGGCTGTTTGCCGAAAGGGGCCGACGCGGCGGATGCACTGGCGATTGCGATCTGCCATGCCTATTACGGGAAAACGCAACAGGCGCGTGTGAAAGAGGTGCGGGCATGATCGGCAAACTGACAGGGCGGCTGGATTACCGCGCGGTGGATCATGTGCTGATCGATGTTCGGGGCGTCGGCTATCTTGTCTATTGTTCCGACCGGACCTTGGCGGCATTGCCGGGGGCGGGTGAGGCGGTCTCGATCTACACTGACATGGTCGTCCGCGAAGACCTTATGCAGCTTTACGGGTTTCTGTCGCTTGTCGAGAAAGAGTGGCATCGCCTGCTGTGCTCGGTTCAGGGGGTCGGCGCGAAGGTGTCGCTGGCGATCCTGAGTGCATTGGGGCCCGACGGTGTCAGCCGCGCAATTGCCCTGGGGGACTGGGGTGCGGTCAAGGCGGCCAAGGGCGTCGGGCCAAAAACCGCCCAACGGATCGTGTTGGACCTCAAGGACAAGGCACCCGGAGTGATGGCCATGGGCGGCACGATTGCTCAGGCGATGGACGGGCCGGAACTTGAGGTTGTTGAACCGAATGACTCTACACCCGCGCCGAGACGTGTTCCGAAACCGCCATCGGGTGCCGCGGCCGCGTCTGCCGGGGCGTTGTCGGCGCTGGCCAATCTTGGATATGGGCCGTCCGAGGCGGCAGGTGCCGTGGCTGAAGCGGCTGCAAGCCAGCCGGATGCTGACGAGGCTGATCTGATCCGCGCGGCCCTCAGGCTGCTGGCTCCGAAAGGGTAAGTGAATGGTTGACGCTGATCCCACCCTGCGCCCGGAGCCCCTGCCGGAAGACAATGACCGCGCTTTGCGTCCTCAGGGGCTGGATGAATTCATTGGTCAGGCTGAGGCGCGTGCCAATTTGCGCATCTTTATTCAATCCGCCCGGCAACGCGGCGAGGCGATGGACCACACCTTGTTTCACGGACCTCCGGGGTTGGGTAAGACGACCCTCGCACAGATCATGGCGCGTGAACTGGGGGTGAACTTTCGCATGACCTCTGGCCCGGTTCTGGCCAAGGCGGGGGATCTGGCGGCGATCCTGACCAATCTTGAATCGCGGGACGTGTTGTTCATCGACGAGATTCACAGGCTCAACCCGGCGGTGGAAGAAGTGCTGTACCCGGCGATGGAAGATTTCGAGCTGGATCTTGTTATCGGCGAAGGCCCTGCTGCGCGCACTGTACGGATCGAGTTGCAGCCATTCACACTGGTGGGGGCCACCACGCGGATGGGCCTGCTGACAACGCCCTTGCGTGACCGGTTTGGTATCCCGACCCGGCTTCAGTTCTACACGGTTGATGAATTGCACGAAATTGTCACTCGGAACGCGCGAAAACTGGGCGCGCCTGCGGATAACGATGGTGCGCGCGAAATCGCGCGCCGGTCGCGCGGAACGCCACGTATCGCCGGGCGATTGCTGAGGCGTGTTGTGGATTTCGCGATTGTCGAAGGGGACGGGCGGATCACACGGGACCTTGCCGATGGTGCCTTGACCCGTCTGGGCGTCGATAATCTGGGCCTTGATGGTGCGGACCGGCGGTATCTGAAGCTGATTGCCGAAAACTATGCAGGTGGCCCGGTGGGGATTGAAACCCTGTCTGCCGCGCTGTCCGAAAGCCGCGACTCGCTTGAGGAAGTGATTGAGCCCTATTTGCTGCAACAGGGGCTGATCCAGCGTACTCCGCGCGGGCGGATGTTGGCGCAGAAGGCGTGGACGCATCTTGGGATGGCCGCGCCCAAGCGGCAAAGCGATCTGTTCGGTTGAAGCCAGCGCGCTTAGATTTTATGCCTTTCGGCGAGAGTATTTTTGAAAAGATGAAGGGCTGGCGGTGACACCGGAAGAAATTGAAGCGCTGTTCACACGCGAAAGCGGCGAGTTTCTGTTTGCGCGCTGGGGGCGGCCTATTGTTCCGATCGTTTTCGGCGTCGAAGACGAGACGCTGGCCACCGTAAAAGGGGCTTTCGAAGCCGTTGTCACGCTGGCCGGTCACCAAATGGCCGAGACGGACCCTGAGCTTGGCGCGAATTGCATGGTTTTCTTTTTCCGGGACTGGCAGGAGCTGCTGGAGGTACCGGACCTTGATCGATTGATCCCGGATCTGGAACCTTTGGTCGCGCGTCTGGTCGCGGCAGATGCAAACCAGTACCGCATTTTCCGGTTCGAAGAAGATGGCGCGGTCCGCGCGGCGTTTGTGTTTCTGCGCATGGACAAGGAATTGTCCAAGGTTCCGGCGGAAACCCTTGCGCTCAATCAGGTCGTGCAGACCATCTTGCTCTGGTCGGACACTGCATTTCGCAATCAATCTCCACTGGCAATCGCAGGTGAGGCCACGATCCTGCGTCCCGACATCGCGTCCTTGATCCGGGCGGCCTATGATCCGGTTTTGCCACGGGCGGCACAGGATGCCTCGCATGCGTTAAGGCTGTTTGCCCGACTGGAGGCGTTGCAATGAAACACACCTACCCCATCCGCGTGTATTATGAAGACACCGACATGGGTGGGGTTGTCTATCACGCGAACTACCTGCGCTATATCGAGCGCGCGCGCTCGGACTGGGTGCGTAATCTGGGCAATGACCAAAACGCCATGCGGGAGGAGGGCATTGTTTGGGTCGTGCGGCGGGTCGAGGCCGAGTATCTGGGGCCTGCAAGGTTTGATGATGAATTGATCGTCGAAACCGAGGTCACCGAAATCTCGGGCGTGCGTCTGACTATGGCGCAGCTTGTTCGCCGCGGTGAGACCGAAATATTTCGTGCATCTGTCACGGCCGTTTGCATCAATAAAGCGGGCAAACCGATCCGATTGCCGGCAGAGATTCGCGCATTGATGTAACAATTTGCGGACCATGGGTGGTTCTGTTGGCTTTTCATGACCAACTGAGATAGCGTTTGGCAAAATAAGGCCAAACGAACGGCCATCAGGCAAAACAAAGAGCAGGTTCATGGAAGCTGAAACGCTGGCGCTGGCGCAGGAGATCGACTTCTCCATGTGGGGGCTGTTTGCCCGCGCGACCTTTATCGTCAAACTGGTGATGCTGGTACTTACCGGCGCATCCATCTGGTCCTGGGGGATCATCATTCAGAAGCTGATCAACTATCGCGCGGCCCGACGCGAGGCGCAGGTTTTTGATGAAAGCTTCTGGTCGGGCAACCCGTTGGATGAGTTGTTCGAGCAGATCGGAACGCAGCCGGATGGCAGCTCGGAAAAGATCTTTGCGTCAGGCATGATCGAGTGGCGCAGGTCGCATCGCAATGATGGCGGGCTGATTGCCGGGGCAACCGCGCGGATCGACCGGTCGATGGATGTCGCCATCGCGAAAGAGGCGGAAACCCTGCAAAAAGGTCTTCCCATTCTGGCAACTGTCGGCTCCACGGCTCCGTTTATCGGGCTGTTTGGCACCGTTTGGGGCATCATGAATGCATTCATCGAGATTGCCGAACAGCAAAACACCAACCTTGCCGTTGTGGCCCCCGGTATTGCCGAGGCGTTGATGGCGACAGGGTTGGGCCTTTTGGCGGCGATCCCGGCGGTGATTTTCTATAACAAACTCAGCGCCGATAGTGACCGGATCGTTGGCGGCTATGAAGCCTTTGCGGATGAATTCGCAACCATTCTGTCGCGCCAGTTGGACAGCTGACGATGGGCGCTGCGATCCAGCAATCTTCGAACGGCAATGGGCGCAGGCGTGGTCGGCGTCGCGGTCGCGCGCAGCCGATGGCCGAGATCAATGTGACACCTTTCGTGGATGTCATGCTGGTGTTGCTGATCATCTTCATGGTGGCCGCGCCATTGCTGACGGTCGGTGTTCCGGTCGATCTGCCCAAGACCGCAGCCAGTGCGCTGCCCGGCGACAACGAAGAGCCTTTGACCGTGACCCTGACCGCAGACGGCCGCGTGCAGATCCAGACCACCGACGTGTTGCGCGAAGAGTTGATTGGCAAGCTGCGTGCCATTGCGGCAGAGCGGAGCAGCGACCGGGTTTTCCTGCGGGCCGATGGCGCAATCCCTTATGCACAGGTGATGCAGGTCATGGGTGCGCTGAACGCGGGCGGGTTTTCCAACGTTGGCCTTGTGACCGATACCGGCGGGCCGACGCTGGATGAAGGTGGAGAGTGAGGTCGCACGGTGGATACCGGCACCAAGATTTCAGCGATTGCGCATGTCAGCCTGATCGGATGGGCGATGTTCGGCGGCACCTTCCGGTCCGAACCGTTGCCGATGGCTGTGCAGGATGTCTCTGTGATCACGGCTGAACAATTCGCGGCCATGACGGCCCAGCGGGATGCGCCGGAACTCCCCGAAGTGCCGACCGCGTTGCAGCAGCCGCCCGAGCCGGAGGCTGTGACCAAGCCGCCGGAACCCGAGAGTGACGAACAGCCCCGCCCTGAACCTGTTGCACCGGCTGAACCGGAACCAGAGCCAGAGCCCATCATCGTGGAAGCGCCGCCTGAACCCGAGGTTCCTGACGAGCCTCCGGTTCTGACGGAACCTCAGGTCGAACCTGTTGCACAGCCTGCGCCGCCCGGTCCGGAGGCACAGCCGCGCCCATCAGATCGCGTCGCGCCCGAGGCGATAGCTCCGCCGCCGCCCGAGGCAAAGCCTGATGATTTTGAAACGCCGCCGGTATCCCTGGATGAAGGCGCAGAAGTTCAGCAGGAACAGCAGGATCAGACCGCGCCGCAAGAGGCAGCCCCGGAGATTGTGACTGAGGCCGAGGAAGCCAAGGAACAGTCGCCCCTGACATCTCCGCGGCCGCGCGTGCGTCCAAACCGGCCAAACCCGCCGCAGGAACCCGTTGTGGCCAAAACGCCTGAGGCGACCGCGGAACCGGAAAAACAAACCGATGAAACGGCAATCAACGACGCCCTGGCCGAAGCCTTGGGCAGCGGGTCCGAACCTTCTGGCCCACCGCTGACCAGCGGAGAGAAAGACGCGATGCGACTGGCTGTCTCTGGATGTTGGAATGTGGGTTCCTTGTCCACGGATGCGCTGAACACTGTGGTTGTTATTGCGTTCTCACTGAACCGCGATGGTACGGTCGTCGGCGGCAGTGTTCGGATGCTGGACAGCTCTGGCGGCTCGGCAGGAGCCGTTAAACAGGCCTACGAGGCTGCGCGACGCGCTATTTTGCGCTGCGGGGCCAAAGGATATGATTTGCCTGCTGACAAATACGAACATTGGCAGGATGTTGAGATTACATTTAACCCCGAGAGGATGCGGATCAAATGATGAAGCTTCTGACCAGCCTCTTTGTCGGCCTGACACTGATGTCTGCGCCGGTTTATGCACAGAACGGGCCTTTGCGTCTGGAACTGGATGAGGGGATTATCGAACCCTTGCCCTTTGCCGTTCCGAATTTTGTGCCGGACAGTCCGGCCGCAGCACAGTTCGCGCAGGATATCTCGCGCGTGGTGGCGGCTGACCTGACCGGGACCGGGTTGTTCCGCGAAATCTCCTCGGATGCGTTCATCAGCCGAGTCAGCAGCTTCGAAGCTCCGGTTCAGTTTGCGGATTGGAAGGCGATCAACGCTGACGCGCTGATCACGGGCGCTGTCAATGTGTCCGGTCAGAAACTGACGGTTCGGTTCCGGGTGTGGGATGTGTTTTCGGGCCAGGAACTGGGCAATGGTCTTCAGCTAGCAGGTACCACCGACGGGTGGCGGCGCATGGCGCATAAAGTGGCCGATCAGGTCTATAGCCGGATCACAGGTGAAGGCGGTTATTTTGACAGCCGCGTTGCCTTTGTTTCGGAAAGCGGGCCGAAGGACCAGCGCCTGAAGCGTTTGGCGATCATGGATTACGATGGCGCGAATGTGCAGTACATGACTGACAGCGCCGCAATCGTTCTGGCGCCCCGTTTCTCCCCCACCGGTGACCGGCTGCTTTATACAAGTTATGAAAGCGGCAGCCCGCGCATATACGTGACTGAAGTCGGGCGCCCGAAACCGCGGGAACTGAAGACGCAGGACGGGACGATGAGCTTTTCGCCACGGTTCTCGCCGGATGGCCGGTCGATTGTCTATTCGCTGATTCAGGGCGGCAATACCGATCTGTGGAAGATGGATATCGCCTCGGGGCAAAGTACGCGCCTGACCAACACGCCTGCAATTGAAACGGCCCCCAGCTATTCACCTGATGGCAGCCGGATCGTCTTTGAAAGCGACCGCTCCGGCGCACCGCAATTGTACGTGATGGTAGCAAACGGGGGCGAGGCCACGCGGATCAGCTTTGGCGCGGGCCGCTATGGTACCCCGGTCTGGTCACCGCGCGGCGACCTGATCGCCTTTACCAAGCAGAACCAGGGCCGGTTCCATATCGGCGTGATGCGCATCGACGGGTCAGAAGAACGTTTGCTGACAGCCTCTTTCCTGGATGAAGGCCCCACGTGGTCGCCCAATGGCCGGGTCATTATGTTTACCCGCGAAACGCAGGGGGCCAGTGGTAGGGCATCGCTTTACTCGGTGGATATCTCGGGTAGGAACCTGCGCCCGGTACGTACACCGGACGGCGGCAGCGATCCGTCCTGGGGTCCATTGCAGAATTGATCGCAGCAAAGTTCACAACAAATCGTCCCTGTGGTAGACAGGCGGCAATAAACATAACACGAGGCACCTGAAATGAACGTATTGAGCAAAGTTCTGGCGCTGGGCGCGCTGAGTGTGATCGCCGCCTGCACAAACAATGACCCCTCTGCCTTGGGTGGCGGTAGTGGCAGTGGCGTAGGATCCATTGTCCCCGGATCACCGAGTGATCCACGCTCACCCGCGTATTTCCAGCAAACGGTCGGGGACCGTGTCCTGTTTGCCGTTGACCAGTCGACGCTGTCGCCCGAGGCGCAAACAGTGTTGCAGGGGCAGGCGGACTGGCTGCTGGCCAATCCGGATTTTGTCGCAACGATCGAAGGTCACGCTGATGAGCAGGGCACGCGGGAATACAACCTTGCACTGGGCGCACGCCGGGCGAACGCTGCGCGTGAGTACCTGATTTCGCGGGGCGTCGCGGGCAGCCGCCTGAACACCGTGAGCTATGGCAAGGAACGCCCGATCGAGATTTGCAGCACCGAGGAATGTTATTCCAAGAACCGTCGTGCGGTAACGGTTCTGACCGGGTCAACTCTGGGGTAAGATGATGCGCATTGCAGGATGGGTTTTGGCGGCGGTTGTGGCGACGGCTGGTGTTGCACAGGCACAGGATCAACAGACCCTTGCGGATATCCGTCAGGAACTGACGGTGCTGCACGTGGAAATCCAGCGTTTGAAGCGCGAGTTTTCTACTACGGGTTCGCCCGCACCAAACCTGTCCGGCAGTTCGGTTCTTGAACGGGTGGATGCCATCGAGGCCGAATTGCAGCGCCTGACCCGCCAGACCGAGCAATTGAACCAGCGGGTGCAGAACATTGTCACTGACGGCACCAACCGTATCGGTGACCTTGAGTTCCGGCTGGTTGAACTGGAAGGCGGCGATTTGTCGACGTTGGGTGAGACCTCGACATTGGGCGGTGACACGGCCACTGTGATAACCGGACCAACAAGTATCGAAACGCCAACGGCGACCGATAATGGTGAACTTGCCATAGGTGAGCGTGCTGATTTTGATGCTGCTTCGCAAGCGTTGGCCGATGGCGATTTCCAGACTGCTGCCACGTTGTTTGCGCAGTTTGAAACAAGCTATCCCGGCAGTCCGCTGGCGCCCGAAGCCAACCTGAAACGCGGTCATGCCCTAGAAGGGATTGGCGACACACGCGAAGCGGCCCGAGCATTTCTGGCCAGCTTCACGGGTGATTCCGAGGGCGCGTTTGCACCCGAGGCGCTGTACGAACTGGGCGCGGCGCTTGGCCGTTTGGGACAGACCGATCAGGCCTGCATCACGCTTAATGAGGTCGGAGTACGCTTTCCTTCTGCGCCAGAGTTTTCGAGCGCCACGCAGGAGATGACCGCGTTGGGATGTACTTGAACCATCACTCCGGCAAACTACTTGCAGACCTGCGCGCCCGGCTACCCGAAACACTTCCGCGCAAGTTGGGGATTGCAGTTTCGGGAGGCGGCGATTCTGTCGCCTTGATGCACCTTTTGCATCAGGTGGCGCAAGATGAGGCCATCACCCTTTTCGTTGCCACGGTCGACCACGGTTTGCGACCCGAATCCGCGTGCGAGGCCGAAACCGTATCCCGGCTGGCGGCTGCGTTGGGGATGTCTCATGATACGCTGCGTTGGTCGGGATGGGACGGTACCGGCAACTTGCAGGACCGGGCACGTCAGGCGCGATATGATTTGTTATCCGAATGGGCGAAGGGCCGCGGAATCGATGCCATTGCGCTGGGCCACACCGCAGATGATCAGGCGGAAACACTGCTGATGCGGTTGGGCCGATCATCCGGGGTCACGGGCCTGTCCGGCATGTCGGCTATTCGGAAACAGCGGAGGCTGACGTTGCTGCGTCCGATGCTGGGGATCACCCGTGAACAGCTTCGCACCTATCTGACTGAGACTGGCGTAGCATGGGTGGACGATCCTTCGAATCAGGATGCCCGTTTCGATCGGATCAAGGCGCGCGAAGCTTTGGGTGGGCTGGAACCTTTGGGAATTGATGCGCTTTCATTGTCCCGCGTGGCGGATAATCTGGCGCAGGCAAACACGGCACTTGGCCTCTGTACGCAAGAATCCGCAGGGTCCGTGGCGCAGGTGGATCAAAGTGACGTGAGGGTGAATCGGGCCGGATTTGCCGCGTTGCCCCTTGAGATTCGGCGTCGTGTGCTGCTGGGAATCCTCTCGTGGATTGCCGGGTCGGGTTATCCCCCGCGTCAGGCGGCCGTGGATCAGGCAATGGATGCAGTTGCGAATGGGCAATCGGGGTCAGTGGGCGGTTGTCTGATTGTTCCACAAGGCGGGAGTGTTTGGATTTGCAGGGAATTTAATGCCGTGAAATCTCAGATCGCGGCGCCCAGTGCTGTGTGGGATGGCAAATGGCGGCTCAGCGGACCGGCAATAATGGGCGCAGAAATCCGCGCTTTGGGCGGTGAGGGGTTGCAACAGGTGCCCGAGTGGCGTGCAACCGGGCGTCCCAGGATAGCGTTGACGGCGACGCCTGCGGTTTGGATTGCGGACAGGGTGCTGGCCGCCCCGCTTGCGGGTCTCGCGAATGGCTGGCATGCCAGGCTTGCGTCAGATTGGCCCGAGTTCCACGCATCTTTTTTATCGCATTGAACATACGACAATCCTCTCTATTTTAAGAGGTAACTTGGCAGCGTCTCACCTGCCGGAACTTTTAGGAGAATTTCCTTGGGCAACGCTCGCAATATCGCGTTTTGGGTCGTTTTGTTCCTGCTCATCCTTGCACTGTTCAATCTGTTCAGTGGACCGGGCGGAACGCTTCAGAGCAACGAGAAAACCTATTCCGACTTTGTCGGTGCCGTCCAAAGCGGTGAAGTCAAGAACGTGACCTTGGATGGTGAACAGATTCGCTATACCCTGCAAAGCGGTGCCAGCTATGTCACGATCAAACCCGGCGACGCCGAAGTGACCAAGCTTCTGATCGAAGAAAACATCCCCGTTCAGGCCGTAAAACAACAGCAATCAGGCTTTCAGTCGTTCCTGATCACGCTGCTGCCTTTCCTGCTGCTGATCGGTGTCTGGGTCTATTTCATGAATCGGATGCAAGGCGGCGGCAAAGGTGGCGCGATGGGCTTTGGCAAGTCCAAGGCCAAGATGCTGACCGAAAAGCATGGCCGCGTGACCTTTGACGATGTTGCCGGTATCGACGAGGCCAAGGAAGAGCTGGAAGAGATTGTCGAATTCCTGCGAAACCCGCAGAAGTTCAGCCGCCTTGGTGGCAAGATCCCCAAGGGCGCGCTGCTGGTTGGCCCTCCGGGTACCGGTAAGACGCTTCTGGCCCGTGCCATTGCGGGTGAGGCGGGCGTGCCGTTCTTCACCATCTCGGGTTCGGATTTTGTCGAAATGTTCGTTGGTGTGGGTGCGTCCCGCGTGCGTGACATGTTCGAGCAGGCGAAAAAGAACGCGCCCTGTATCGTGTTTATCGATGAAATTGACGCTGTGGGTCGTCATCGCGGCGCCGGGTATGGTGGCGGCAACGACGAGCGGGAACAAACGCTCAACCAGTTGCTGGTCGAAATGGACGGGTTTGAGGCCAACGAAGGTGTAATCATTCTGGCGGCGACAAACCGCAAGGATGTTCTGGACCCTGCGCTGCTGCGACCGGGCCGGTTCGACCGTCAGGTCACAGTCGGCAACCCGGACATCAAGGGCCGCGAGAAAATTCTGGGCGTTCACGCACGCAAGACGCCGCTGGGCCCCGATGTCGATCTGCGCATCATCGCGCGCGGTACGCCCGGCTTCTCGGGTGCGGATCTGGCCAACCTCGTGAACGAGGCCGCGTTGATGGCCGCACGCGTGGGTCGTCGCTTTGTCACCATGGAAGATTTTGAAAACGCCAAGGACAAGGTGATGATGGGGGCCGAGCGCCGCTCGATGGTGCTGACGCAGGATCAGAAGGAAAAAACTGCCTATCACGAAGCGGGTCATGCTGTTGTTGGTCTGTCTCTGCCCATGTGCGATCCGGTCTACAAGGCGACCATCATACCGCGCGGGGGTGCGCTGGGTATGGTGGTTTCGCTGCCGGAAATGGATCGCCTGAACTATCACCGGGATGAGTGCGAACAAAAGCTGGCGATGACCATGGCAGGTAAAGCTGCCGAAGTCATCAAGTATGGCGAAGATCACGTGTCGAACGGTCCTGCCGGGGACATCATGCAGGCCAGCCAACTGGCACGCGCCATGGTGATGCGCTGGGGTATGTCGGATAAGGTCGGCAATATCGACTATGCCGAGGCGCATGAGGGATATCAGGGCAATACTGCCGGGTTCTCGGTATCGGCTCATACCAAGGAACTGATTGAAGAAGAGGTAAAGCGTCTGATCCAGCAAGGCTATGAACAGGCGCACAAGATTCTGACCGATCAGAACGAGGAATGGGAACGTCTGGCCCAAGGTTTGCTGGAATACGAAACGCTGACCGGTGACGAAATCAAACGCGTCATGAACGGGGAGTCGCCCGGCGATAGCGATGACCGGAACGACAAGTCGGACGAGGGCAGTGCGCCCAGCGTGACAGCCATCCCCAAGACCAAGGCCAAGAAATCACCGCCTGAGGGCGGGATGGAACCTGAACCGACAGCATAACCAGCAAGAACCCGGGCTCTGACCCGGGTTTTTTCTCTTTCCATCAGAGCGTTACTGGGCATTATGCGCTGGCAGACACCAATGGGTAGGGAAGCGCGTATGCCGTTTTTGCGGGAAACCGAATTTGCAGCCGAAGTCGTTTGGCTGGGCCTTGTTCCTGCCGGCGGATCGCTTCGTGCCAAGCCCGTGGAGTTGCTGGATCTTGGGTTTGAGGGCGCGAAAGGCGAACGGCACGAAGGTCTGAACCGTGCGTCCTGTGTTCGGGTCTCGAACCTCTATCCCAAGGGCACTGAAATCCGCAATGTTCGTCAACTTTCGGTGCTGTCCTTGGAAGAGTTGCAGCAGATCGCGCAGAACATGGGGCTGGACCAGCTTGACCCGTCTTATCTGGGCGTATCCATAGTGCTGAAAGGTGTTCCGGATTTCTCGCACATTCCGCCGTCCTCGCGCCTTCAGGCGGTCAACGGGCTGACGATCACTGTGGATATGGAAAACGCACCCTGCGTATTGCCCGGTCGCGAAATCGAAGCGGTTCATCAGGGGTATGGTGCAGGGTTCAAACCCGCTGCCGTCGGGCGCCGGGGTGTCACGGGATGGATTGAACGTCCCGGGCGCATTCAACTGGGCGATCACCTCAAGCTCTTTGTTCCGGACCAGCCTGCCTGGAGCCCCGAAAATATGCAGGTTTCCGATTAGTTACCGATGAAGTGACCTGACGACGCTTCGCGACGCCAGAATGTCGGAATCCATGGCTAATCAGATTGTACACAAGGGTATGGAATGCGTAGCGCCGACGTTAGACGTCGGTTTTGCACGGTATTCAATCAAGGACCCCGGCCAATGAGCTATAAATCCGACATCGAAATTGCGCGTGAAGCGAATAAGAAGCCGATCCAGGAGATCGGCGCGAAGCTTGGAATATCCAGTG